>JAEXBC010000238.1 GCA_023457875.1 Bacillota bacterium
ATGCATGTCCATGCCATTTTAAATACTGGTTTAGAGCATGTTAATGAATAAATAAAGGAAGGTGTTAAAATGCAAGATATGTTTTCTGATCGTATCCTCGGTGCGAAAAAATCATTTATTAGAGAAATCCTGAAAGTAACTCAAAATAAAGATGTGATTTCCTTTGCTGGTGGCCTTCCGAACCCTATTTCTTTTCCAACTGAAAACCTAAAGGTTTCAATGAATAGAGTGGTTGACGAACAGGGTGAAAACGCCTTTCAATACGCTACTACAGAGGGTTCTTTACTACTTAGACAGCAGATTGCTAAGCGCTACAAAAAACGCTTTAACTTAGATTTTTCTCCCAATGATATTCTCATTACCAGTGGTTCTCAACAAGCCCTTGACTTAATTGGTAAGGTACTCGTTAACAAAGGTGACCATGTACTCATTGAAAAGCCTGGCTATCTTGGTACAATCCAGGCCCTCTCACTCTATGAGCCATCCTTTCACGGGATAGACCTTTTAGATAACGGGCTAGATTTAGATAGACTCAAGGCAACCCTTGAAGCTTATCCTTCAAAATTACTCTATACGGTGCCTAATTTTCAAAACCCAACTGGCCTTACTTACAGCCTAGAAAACCGTGAAGCAGTTTGCGCATTATTAAAGCAAACCTCTACTTACCTGATTGAGGATGACCCCTATGGTGAACTTCGTTTTACTGGTGAAGATCTCCCTTACATTCAAAGCTTTGGTCATGAACATAGTATTTTACTTGGCTCTTTTTCTAAAATCGTTACTCCTGGTATGCGTATAGGTTGGCTTTGCACCAAAGATGCCCTTCTTATGGATAAGCTGATCATTGCTAAACAAGCTTCTGATCTTCATACCAACTACTTCTCCCAATGTGTTATTGCGGATTACTTATTGCATCATGATTTAGATGCGCATATTAGCCATATTAAAACGCTTTATCGTAAGCAAAGTACAGCGATGGTAGAGGCCATTCGTGAATATTTTCCTAGTCATATTAAATTCACTGTACCTGAAGGTGGTATGTTTTTGTGGATTACACTTCCAGAAGGTATGTCATCTTTAGAATTTTTTAACCTTGCCGCAAAAGAAAATGTGGCCTTTGTACCTGGTGAACCTTTTTATACCGAGGCGCTTACTTCTAATACACTACGCCTTAACTATACCAATTCAGACGTAAATTCAATCCAAGAAGGCGTTAAACGCCTGGCGAAGGTATTTAAAACCCTCTGCTAGATGATTTTTCTGGGTAACTACTATTCCTTCTAACACTTATCCTAATAAATGAAGCCATACAAAAAGGCTATCAAACTCGGAATACAGATACAAATTCCTAGTTTGATAGCCTCTTACTAACCTATGATACCGCCAAAGTTCTAATAAACATCAAATCCACCATTTACCATTTTCTTCTTCACCAAGTGATGCACTTTCATCTTTTCTTAAACTAAACTGCTCACGTTCATTACGTTGAACTTCTCCAGCTCTTGTTACATACTCCATCACTGATGGCTGGGATAAATGGTTTGTTTTTTTTTTGATGATGAGCATGTTTTTTTTCTGTGGCTTGCTTTTGTTCTGTGGATTTTCTTTGTAATTCCTTTTCTTTGATTTGCCTAATCTTTTCTGATGAAATAACCAGTTTCTCTTTTTCTTGGTATTCATCCGGAGTAATGACCTTCTTTGCATTGCTATCCATCATGATTGTCTTACGTTGATTGGCCTCTTCTCTTAAGCGCAAACCTACAAAAACAATAGAGCTCACCGCCGCTATCACAAAAATAATAATAAGTGCTAAATATACATTCAATTTTCTTCCCCCTATGTTCCCCCTTTTCAAAATATTATATCATATTTTTATAAATAAAATGCATCATTTAATTAAATATATTTTTCGAATAACTACACCCACAATAATTTTGCCGATATAAATGATACGCCTTTGCAAGTTCAACTGAACGTTTATAGCCCTCTTTCTTTTTAAAATCAGAGAACAAATAGGCTGTTTCATACCTGCCTGCCAATTTGCCCCCGATTTCGTTAAGCTTATCGGCGTTTTTTAAAGGACTGATGGTTAATGTGGTCGTAAAATAGTCATAGCCTCCAGCTTTAGCATATTTAGCGGTTTCTTCAAGTCGCATAGCATAACATAAAAAACATCTAGCTCCCCCTTCTGGCTCATTAGCCAGCGGCATCGTCCTTTCGATATATCGATCCACATCATAATTTCCCTCTAAAAAGCTTACGGGATTCTTAGTAGGCATCTCTTCTATTAAACGTTGCTGTTCAAGGGCCCTCTTTTTATATTCCTCTTGCTCATCAATATTAGGATTGTAGTAAAAAACTGTTATATTAAAATATAACGATAAATATTCAATTACGTAGGTACTACATGGTGCACAACAAGAATGAAGTAATAATCTTGGTATCTTCCCAGCCTGCATATTGTGCTGTATTTCCTTCTCCAACCATTTTTGATAATTGACTTTATTCATTGTCTTTCTCTATTTCTCCATTCTCTTAAGTGTTTTTACTTGCTCCTATAACCTTTCATTGACTTTTAGTAATGCCCATTTTCTAGGAAAAGAGGATATCACTGTTTGCCAAGGTTCTAAACATATTGTTTGCTGGTTCTTTCTTATAAGCTTTACTAAAGGCTTTCTTAGCCTTTTCCACTTCTCCTAGATGATAATAAGCAATGCCTCTTTCAACCAATGCATTCATGTCATTCTTTTCGTTAGCTAAGTATAGGGTCATTTCATCTACACAAAGCTCATATTCGCCCAATAACCCATATATTAAGCCTAAACAATAATGAGCTTCTTTATTATCTGGTTCTAGCTCAATGATTTTTTTATAGACCTCTAAAGCTTCATCATACATCTTAAGACTTAGGAAAATACTTCCTTTACATTCATATCCTAATGTTATTTCAGGTGCTAAAGCAATAGCCTTGTTAAAGCAGCGAACAGCTTTACCATAGAGATCCTTTGCTAAGAACTTATCTGCTTTGGCAAAGTACATTTCATACTCATCAAAATTCAAAATGGATTGTCCTTCTATATCCTTCCTAGCAAATAGATAGTTCATTTTATCGCCACTATAGTTATGCATATACATTGCCACATCAGAAATCACCTTTTCATCCTTTTCAAAGTAAGGACCACTTTCTGTTATCCTTGCATCTAAAAGGCGAAGCTCCACTGGGAGAAGAAGTGCATCTGCAGCTGGTGCTACAATAGAATAGGTAAATAAAGTCCGTTCACTATCTAAGCTAAGATAGGTCTTTGCTTTACGATAAATGGTTGCATGCTTATACCATCCAATGACTTTACTTACTCCTTCTCGATTTTTTGCAGTCCAAACAACAGTTACCTCCTCTGCCTGATCACAACCCGCTAGACTACTATCTATATTTTCTATTGCTAATGTCTCTAGACCATCTGCATGGCCGTAATAATATCCATTTACATATTGAAAATTATATCCGCAGGCAGGCACTAATTTTTCTTCGTCACCTTCACCTGAATAATACTTCATCCATGGCACATTAACAAATAACATTCTCATTGCTTTTCTCCTTTTTATGTTCTACTTTGTAAATAAACAAACTATCAAGACTTAGACATCAAGACCTCATAAATATAGTTTAGCATTAAGCCTTAAACATTGAAATAGTAAATGTCAAATCATGATATAGCATAATAGGCTATACATCAATAGTCCTAAGAGGTTATAAAACGTAAACACCTTAAAATACGCCTTTGCTTCACTTGGATATTCCTTCGTAAACAGTTTATAAGAAATCACACTTGCCAAAGAGGCTATCAAGGTGCCCATTCCCCCAACATTTACGCCTAGTAAGAGTTCCTGCCAGTTCTCAGTAAAAGGAGCTAGTAGCATGGCAGTTGGAACATTGCTAATGCATTGACTAAGTAATATACTACTCCAATAAGTGAGGCCTTCATGACTTAAGAAATTTTGAATAAAGGTTCTAACTGCTGGCAATGTAGATAAATTGCCAATAAAGATAAAAAAGCCTACGAAGGTCAAAAGCAAGGTGTAATCCACCTTTAGAAGCAATTTCTTTTCCATGAATAAGATGGCCATGAGTGTAATCACAAAAACCAAACGCGCATCCACATCACCTACAAAAGAACCTATGATAATGGCAAAAAGCAGCAAACATATAATAAGCTTCTTAGGTTGTTCTAACTGAATCTTCTCCATACGAAAATCCAGCTTTTGCTTTTTCTCTTTCACTACCAGTAGTATTAAAAAGAGAAGCGCACCTACCATCAAAACACTGGTTGTCGTCAAAAAAGTCATAAACTTCACATCATAATAAGCATAAATAAATAGATTCTGAGGGTTCCCCATCGGTGTAAAACTGCTTCCCAAGTTAGCTGCTAAAGTTTCATAAACCACCCATTTGAGTGGACTTTTATTCATCCGCTTTGCCGTAATGATTGTTAAGGGAACAAAGGTAATAAGGGCAATATCATTGGTTATAAACATGGCAGATACAAAGGTAAGACCTACAAGCACCATAATAACCTTTGATGAGGTATGACATCGCCTTAAGAGTGATATAGCAATGTAATCTAATAGCTTCCATTCTTTAAATGCTGCAATCACCGCCATCAAATTAAATAGGACGATCAAGATTTTAAAATCAATATAAGACCATTTGGGAGACTGAAAAAAGCAGGAACCAATCGCCAGCAGTGACGAAATAGTAAACACCA
>JAEXBC010000239.1 GCA_023457875.1 Bacillota bacterium
ATGGAAGAGGCAGTGATTGACTGTTCGGGTAAAAAGATCATTCCTGGATTAATCGATGTTCATTCCCATGGTTGTATGGGTTCTGATTTCTCTACTGCTGGGGCCAAGGAGATAGAAAGCATGAAAAACTATTATCTATCCAAAGGAATTACTTCAATAGTAGCTACTACAATGACTATGAGTATAGAAAAGTACAAAAAAGCTGTTATCAATATAAAGGAAGCAATTAGCGCAGCATCTGGGGGTAGCAAAATTGTAGGGATTCGTATGGAAGGACCTTTTTTAGGTAAGGGGAAAAAAGGCGCACACGATATGAATCACTTGATTCCAATTAGTGAAGCTATTTTTGAGGAATTATATCATCTATCGGGAAGGACTATAAAAATTGTTGATATAGACCCTGATATAGAAGGAAGTATGTCATTTATACGTAAGTATAGCAAAGCCATGACCATATCAATTGCCCATACTGAATGTACTTACCATACTGCTAACCTTGCATTTAATGAAGGCGCAAACCATATTACCCATTTATTCAATGGAATGAATGGGTTACATCATAGAGAGCCAGGACTAGTCGGTGCCCTTTCAGATAGAGATGTACGTGCGGAAATCATCTGTGATGGCATTCACATTCATCCGGCTGTCATTAGAATGATGTTTAAATTGTGTCCAGAGAAACTCATTTTGATTTCTGACTCTATGTGCGCATGTGGATTAAGAGATGGGGAATATATATTAGGAGGACTTCCGGTATTTGTAAAGCATCATAGGGCAACTTTAGCAGATGGAACGATTGCAGGCTCTACAACTAATTTATATGAGTGTATGTTAAATGCAATTCAATTTCATGTCCCAGAAGAAAAAGCCATCTTAAGCGCTACATTAATACCTGCAAAGGCACTGCGTTTAGATGATGAGATTGGAAGTATAGAAGTTGGAAAAATTGCTGATATAATTATTACAGATATGAATTATGAATTACAGACGGTAATATTAAACGGAAAAGTTGCAAAGTATTAAACAAGTGAACTTTCTAAACGAATAGTCGTTTAAAATGGTGAAATGTATGTGTTATTTATGGAAAAGAGTAAATAATAATGATATAATTCAATAAATATTGTATGTTTAAAGGAGTAATAAAAGGTGAAGCAGACATTTTTACTTACTGTGATTATACCTGTTTATTTCGAAGAAGCAGTTGTAGAAGCTTGTTACAGAGAAATAAAAAGTGTGATGATACGTAATCATTGGGAATATGAACTCATTTTTGTTAACGATGGTAGCACGGATCAGACTTTGCCATTATTAAGGCAAATAGCTTTAGAGGATAGTGGGGTTAAGGTGATTGATTTTGCACGTAATTTTGGACATCAGGTTGCTGTAACGGCAGGGATTTTTCACAGTAGTGGAGATGCAGTAGTCGTCATTGATGCAGATCTTCAGGATCCTCCTAGTGTCATTGAACAAATGGTAAGTAAATGGCAAGAAAACTATGAGGTAGTTTATGCAAAGCGAAAAAAGCGTAAGGGAGAAACTTGGTTTAAGCTTTTTTCTGCAAAATGCTTTTATCGTCTGCTACATTTTATGGCGGATATTGATATTCCCTTAGATACTGGCGATTTTCGTTTAATGGATCGCAAAGTAGTTGAAGCCTTCAAACAGATGCCAGAGAGAAATCGCTTTGTGAGAGGTATGGTGAGTTGGGTTGGTTTTCGTCAAACCTATATTGAATACGAAAGAGATGAACGTTTTGCTGGAGAAACGAAATATCCACTACGAAAAATGCTCCATTTTGCCATGGATGGTATGATTGGATTTTCTACAAAGCCACTCAAACTGGTGCAAAGTATAGGGGTGTTAACTATAGGCATTGCACTCCTGCTTTTCGTATATGCTTTGATTTCCAAGTTCGTGCTGCGCTCCGTGGTATCAGGATGGACGTCTATCATTGTGGCAATCACCTTTTTTAGTGGCGTTCAACTCTTTTCAATTGGGATTTTAGGAGAATATATTGCAAGGATCTATGATGAAAGTAAAAATAGACCCTTATATCTGATTAGAGAGAAGATTAATTTTCAAGAAACAAGCTATGATAAATAGTAAGTAATCAATAAGCGCTACAAAAGGCATTTAATATGTCTTGGTATGTATTATCAAAAAAGCCGCTACAGGATTTTAGTTTTAGCTAAAATTGTGTAGCGGCTTTTTGGTTCAGCTTTGTTTTTTAAAAATGAATCTGTTAATAGGGAAGGAGCTCAAAGGTATAACCCATAGACTGGGCTTCTTCTATAAAGTCACCGAGTATCTGAGTGTTTGTTTCGGATACTGCATGAAGTAGATAGACGGCACCATTATGAAGACCTTTTATCATAAGATCCTTAGCACATTGAGGATCAGGTTGTGCCTCCACTTTCCAATCACAATAAGCAAAACTCCAAAAAACAGTTTGATAACCTAGCTGTTTAGTGAGAAAGAGGCTTTTTTCAGAGTAATGACCCATGGGTGGTCTAAAGAAAGGGGGCATGGTAGCGCCAGTAATGCGTGTATATTCTGCGGCGACAGTAGCTAATTCGTCGCTAAATTTTTTTTCATCATCAGCAAGAGTAGGCATGGAAAGATGGTGGTGAGAGTGATTACAAACCAAGTGACCCTCTTCGTACATATCTTTAATAAGCCCTTCGTTTTCTAGTATATAGGGTAGAGTGACAAAAAACATGGCTTTGACTTGGTGTGTTTTTAGAATATCTAGAATTTTAGAGGTATAACCATTTTCATATCCCTCATCAAAGGTTAAGTAAACGACTTTTCGATTGGTATCTCCTAAGCACAAAGCCTGATAATCACTTAACTTAAATTTCAGCGAGGTATTAAATCTGGGGATTTCGTGGTTTTTTGAGCGAACTAACCACCAGTCAATTTTTTTGTTATCTAAGCGAGAGGTTGTATTTTCTGCGTCTACTGCATAGAGGGTATAAGAAAAGAGACTACTAAGCACCAAACTACAGAGGCAAAAGATAATCATATTTTTTTTAAACATCACTTTTATATTCATAAGCATCATCCTTTTTGTATCTTTAATATTAGTATCTTGTCCATCACTATGCAAAATTATCAAGGTATAGTTTATAGAAAGAATAGAAACTAATTTAGAGAGAAATAAAATATAATTTGATATTATAATTATATAATCATATTGACAAATTATTCATTTGGATTTATAATTTTTTATGAGGTAGTGTAAAGTAATTTATGAAAAAGCAAATTAATAGAGATAGTTACACTAAACTTCTTAAAAACAAATTTTCAAGAGTCCAAAAGAGACTTTAAGACACAAGAAATAAACCTTTCGATAAAG
>JAEXBC010000240.1 GCA_023457875.1 Bacillota bacterium
TCATAACCCCACCCAAAATAGCTACTGATGCTACTGTAGCTACCGTTCTTTTAAATAACTTTGCTTTCTTCATCTTTTTATTCTCCTTTTCTAAACACAACATAAAGCGCTGACGAAGTTTCTCGTCGTCCATTTGCTTACTAAAATCTATTTCCTGAAGTTCTTTTTCAATTTCAAATAAGTCCATGTATTCTTCTTCTATGCTTTTTTTAGACATATCACATCCTCCCTTTCTAGCTCCGTCTTCAATTTTTTCATACAGCGATATAAAATGCTCCCCACATTACTTTCTGATAGAGAGAGCATCTGTGCAATTTCTATATTGCTAAGGCCTGCCCCAAACTTTAGGCCAATAATATGAAGCTCCCTTTCACTTAAAATCTTTAGTGCCTTATGTAATTTACTATTTCTCTCTTTTTCTAGGGAGACTTCCTCCGGTGACTTATCAAGAGATTTAAAATCCAACACCACATCAAGGGGCGCCCATTTTCTTTTTCTTTGCTGCCTTAGATAATCATTGATGCAATTCTTAGCAATGGTAAATAGCCATACGCCAATGGAAGCCTTTTTCTTGTCATAGGTATGTTTATTTATAATCATCTTTTCGAATACTTGACTCGTAAGATCCTCTGCCACTGAACTGTCATTCATGCGATAATAAATATAGTTATACATTTTCTTATGATAACTTTCAAAAATGCCAATTAAATCCGCTTCTGCAAGGGTACCTTCTTGCGCTTTATGCTTTAGTGTCATGCCACCCAAATTTTACTTCACCTCACTTCTTTTAAGTGCTTAGCTAAGACTTTCACTATTAAATACGTACCAGCGTCCATTTCATCACATATATTTTTATATTTTTATTTTTATACTTTTATTTTTATATTTTTTATTGACTATATTTTTAGTTGTCTATACAAAAAAACCAACCACTCCAAAGAGTAACTGGCCTTCTATCTCCTCTTTGCAGTGATTGGTGTTAGCTTATTGTGCTACTCTCATTCAGGTGAGTGCATGATTTTAAAGAAGTTGACGCTGTTCTTTAGAGAGGCTTTAAACTCCTCCTGAGAAGAATTTTTAAATACTAATAAATCATCCGTTATATTAGGGTCGTCTAATACTTTAGGAATCTCAAAATTAACCGTTTGAATGTACTCATCCCAATGGGCAATCTTCCAGCTATCACGGTCACTATTTCGCTCCAGCATCCTTAATTTGCATATTTCTGGTTTAGTATCTACCCAAATCACACTAAGCCTTGCACCCTTTTGGGCAAGCTTCTCCTTTAGTTCCTTCATATATTCTTCGTCTCTAATCTCCCTTGAAAAGGGCGCATTAATCATCACAATATCATTGTAATCTAATGCTTCAAGGGCTAAATCTACTATCGCCATATATTCATAATCCCGAATATGCTCTTTGAAAAAATCTGAACTTCGATTATAAGGTTCATTAGCAACAGCAAATATTTGTTTGGATAAAACAATGAGTGTGTCCTTATCCAAATAAACGATATGCTTTAATGCTTTGGCTAGCTGTTTTGAAACAAAGGTCTTCCCACAAGCTGGTGGTGATGTTACTAAAATCAATCTTTTCACTTCAAAGCCTTCTTTCACTTCACTCATATTTTTGTAATCATTATTCTCATTCATTTTTTATCTTGAGCTTATCTTACTTTTGGGTAGTAATGCTTTCGTTTTTATTGGGATACCGTAACACCTTTATAATAATACTTTAAAATTTCATCGTAGGTAAATCCTGCATTTGCCATTCCCTTTGCACCGCTTTGGGACATCCCTACGCCGTGACCATAGCCTGCTCCATAAATCGTAAAGTTCCCTGTCACACTTTCTGTACCAAGGCTAGTATTTCCTTGTTGAACACCTTGCATATTCACATAGGTTACCCCTGTGGCTGATTGAACAGCTACATTGCTTGGAAGGAAACTCGTACTTACTTGGCTTTTAGCAACTAAATCTCCTGCCCCTACACTTTGGATTCCCGAAGAAGAAAGCACCATGATGTTACTATTACCTGTTGTGTTACCTAAGTTGCTACTTGATACAGGCGCGTAGAAGCTAAAGTAGTTACTTTTTAAAGAGCCTTCACTTGTGCCTGAAAAAAAGCTACGTATAGCATCTTTACTTACAGCATATGAATCAGCTGTACCTAGTATCACAAGTTCCTTGACACGGCCTGAGGCACTCCTATCGGTAATGGCTACACCTGTTATGCTCCCTATATGAATGCCCTTCTTCTCAAGACAAGTACTAATATCTGCTAAAGAAATATTTCGTGTCCATGGTGCTTGTGCAGGCTGCACCTCATAAATATCCTTGACGGCTTGTAGATAGGGAACATCTGAGCCCCAGACATCCTTTGCTGCTTCTGTCACACCACCACTTGTTGAAAAGTAAACTGCTTCTGCTAAATCTCCATTGTACCTAATCACTTGGCCGTAGGTCTCATCCACAGCTCGATTAGTGGCTTCTTTTTCCGCATTGTAACCACCGTAGGCTTGTGTGGAGGTAGTATCTACTACATTGTATCCTGAGGACAGGTAACGATTATATTGATAACTTGCGATAGAACGGGCGGCTACTGCCTGGGCTTTGAGGGCTTCCTTTGGCCAAGAGGCTGACATTTCCTTTGGTACCACACCATACAAGTATTCTTCTAGCAAAATAACATTATATGGCGTTAAGCCGCTATCTCCAGCAATGCCAATTGCCCCACGATACCAATTGCCATTTCCCATCTTTGTAAGGTACATCCCTGCCTCTATGCTATAGCCCCGAAATACTAGGTCTCCTTTTTTAACGGTTACTAGTAAAAGTGACGCATTGGCATCATATACCTCTACTAACGAGGCATTCGTAGCTACACTTCCCCCATTAGCATTTGTTAAGCTATATAAACCAAACTGTCCACCTTGGGTGTAGGCTACAACCACTGTACCTCCATATAAATCTGCTGCCTCTTTTGCTGATGAATAGGTATTAAAAACAAGGCCTAAATCATAAAAGGTATTCGTAGCAGCTTTTATGACAACCGAAGAACTTGAAAGCTGACCCTGCTTATTAAATCCCCTATCATTAAAATAACCTATTTCAATATTTTCATCACTTGATAACGTAAATTGCGATTGATTTTTATAACTCGCTACAAGCCCTACCTTAATGTGGGTAGGAACGCTTGCAGATGCCATCGTACTTAGACAAAGAAAAGTAAGTACGAAAACAAGTATCCCTATATGTATTTTTTTTCCCCTTTGTATAATCACTTATGTGCCTCCTATTTCTCTTCAATATAGTATGTACATGATTCAGCTAAGTTTATTATAGCTTTATGGCGAGGGAAAATCTACCACTTATAAGGTACTTTCCATCACCATAAACCATATGTCCAGTTTTGTAGGAAAAATGCATATAGTGAAAAGTCCAAATCTTCCCCATAGTACAGGTACAAAATATTCTTTCCCTTTACTTTATCCAGCCAAAAGGTATATAGTCTACCTTCACCTGTCTCCTTGGTAAGCCTGGCGCATAGATCCTCCAGAATGATAGAATTCTCAAATGTATAGCTACAGCTCATCACTGTTCCCATATTAGAGGGATACCACATAGACTTACTATAGTACTCCTCATCACCATCATTATCGATATCACAAGAATATCCAAAATAGGTCATATCATCGGTGTATCTCGTCTCTGCTGTACCATAAATAACGCCTTCATTGTTAAACAAAATCTCGGGTAGCTTTTTATTACAGAGGGTTTTTTTAATCTCGTCCATGCCCTTAAGTGAGTCATCCTCAAATACTATATCCATATCATAATCATCAATAGCGAATGAAAATACCTTTCCGTCAGCAAGTTTGCCATCTTCATATAGATATAAGCTGTACCCCATATCATATTTGGTGGCATAATTAAATTCTTTCATCAGGAGATAGTTTTTGCCTTGATATCGTAAAATATCAAACTCCTGAATGAAACATTCAAATGTACTGGTCATTTGATATTGACCTGAGGGCATACTTTTATAGAGCATTATACTACTAAACCCAGCAGTGCCTCCCCAGTAGTTAAGCGCAATCAAATCTTCAATACCATCATTATCCACATCAACAATAACAGGATAAGATGACTCTATCATATCTCGTTCAATCCCTGGCTTACTGTAGAATTCCTCTTGGCTAATCTCAGTGCCAATCCTAAGTGGTGCAAAGGTTTTCTCTTCGGTACCATGCTCCATTGCATCCAAAATCAGATCACATAATGCCTTAGGAATCTCACCACTATGTGAAAACATTTGTGAATCCTTCATCTCAGGATAAGATGCTTCCATATCCTGCACCTTGGCATGGGTTTGAGCCTCAAAATCTACTCTTAGTAGCTTATTCCCTTTGTAACCAGCGCGAATACTACTGTTAAACAAATGTCATGTCACATCCGGCGTACGATAATATTTTTCACAAAAAGTATTATATCCTTCACTAGTAACCTCTTTCCCTTCAACAAAGTAAGACATTTCCCCATTTGATGAAGTAGCACGTCCAAGACAATTCTCCTTAACACGTTTACCAGCAAAACTGAGTCTCATAATAGAAGGGTCCATTTCTTCGGAAAAAGTCCTATAGGTTCCATCTATTTTTAGTGTATCAAGTTCCCCTAAAACATAGGAATAGCTATAAACTTGTCCTTGATTATATCTCAAAACACTGTATCTAGACTCCCCTTCATTTAATAGTCTTACCACCACTTCAGGCGTATTGTCTTGATCAAGATCCACCACGGCATACTGATCGAGTATTATAGGCGTATCAAAATTATAATCAAGGCAAATATTAAGCTCACTCAAATATAATTTACCACCGCGAGGCCCATTTTCAGTTGCACTCGGCGCATCCATCTCAATTACGGTTTCCTTTAGCGAAAGAACCCGCTTTAGTGCCCTTATTGCTCCAGAATCCTTCCACTCTTCAAATCCATCTAGTTGTTCAGTACCATTTATAGTAGCTTCGCTATCAGCAATTGAAAATTCAGATTCATTTTCTAGTGCAGATTGAGATTTATCTATGGCTTGTTCTGAAGAATGGTTTATGTCTGTGTTAGTGTCACTTCCTGCATTTTTGCCACCACACCCTATTAATGTTGTGGTCATGATGGTGATGGCTAGCATCATTACAATAATTTTTTTCATTTGTTTTCCCCTTACTCATCCTATTAATATATACTTCAAATAATATGGTTTTCTTCCAAGCTGTGCTTTTTTGTGTCCTATGTATGCAATACTTTATTTTTCTAGGATTATAGCATATCTCTTGCCAAATGAATATTCTCTAAGCCAAATTTCTCCATGAAAACATCGAGTTAGCTATTACAAAGGAACAGGTACTTTCACTAGGTATTCCAGTTCCAACAGAGGATGAGAATGAATACACTCCAGTGCATACTTAAGTACAGAGGTAATAGGCTTTGACAAAATATTTGCTGAAGCGGTTAAAGAATTGACTGGAAAGGATATTGGTAATACGAGTCATTATAGCTATTTAAGCGAGGAGGATAACTCCTATCTGTATGACGAGCTCTCCAATGTTGGACATTGGATACTAGGATATCCCTATTTTACACAATATGATCCACGAGAACATACAGATCAAGAAACATCCACCTATTATGACACCTTAGTGTTACAGATAGACTCCGAGATGCTAGAGGGTAAGGATTACATACTCTGGGGAGATTGTGGTGTAGCAAACTTCTTTATCAATGGTGAAGCGCTAAAAAATAAAGATTTTAGTAAAGTCATTTATAATTGGGACTGCTGCTAATTGAGTAAAAGTACCGTCAGTGTCATCTTTATTTGACACTTACGGTACTTTTACTATGAGCATTTATTTTGCTCTTTCCTCTTCATAAATAACATAAAATAGACTTTTCTATCCAATACATAAAGGTGCTATTCGGACTTTGCTTTTCATAGGCTTTCATTTTTAAATACATAGCTATTCCATCAGAAACATCATGTCATAAATCAGTAAATACAACATCATATTCTTCTTTTGACATATGCTTTTCTGCATATCCAAAGGCATCTGCCTGGATGATTCTAACCTTTTCGGGATGGTTAAATTGTGGCAGTATATAGCTTTTAAACAACTGGATCATTTGCTCATTTTTTTTCAACCACAGTGATACTATCAACATTATCTTTTTCAGATACCATATAGGCGTAGTAACCAAGCCCTAAGCCATAGGTAAGCACCTTTCCTACTGCCCTATCGATAGGCTCCTTCATTGTTTCAATTTCATTAGGTGTAATAGACATCCACAGCCGATTATTTTCTAAAATAGCAGGATACTCGAATTCACCATCAAAATAGCCTATCTGTGGTATTTGCCTGCCATTAGAATCCTTGAGTATATCATTGCAAATAAAACCCTCAAAGGCTTTATATTTTTCATATTTGAGCTCACTATTGCCAACCTTTTTGATAGGCAGCTTTATATTTTTATAGTAAGGATTATTGTAAAACTCATTAGCATTAAGGTGGTAGAGCATTCTGGAAAAATAATGCTTGAACAAGCTCTTGTCCTCCTCATTTTCAATAATATCCATACCAACAGCAGCCGCCAGTATAACCCCAAAAGCATATTCACTAGATACACCACACTTAACAATCTCTTCCATTTCATCCGTATTAATAAAATCAGATGCATGGTTCAAGTAATTGCTCATTAAAGCAAAAATTCTGTGATTATCTTCTTTTATCTTATCTGTTATCACTGGTTAATCTCCTATCCCTATCTCTTTATTAGATTATACCATATTATCATTAACAACATAGTGGTTCCAACAGGAACTTCCTTTAATTTTACATCTGTCTACTTGACAGAAGGACGTTTCAGCTTTCGATATAATCTAGGTAATATAGGAAGCATAATAGGAAAAAGGGTCGCGCCAATAGCATAAGGTTGTAACCACATCGGAGATTTTATTAATCGATCACCTGCCACAGAAAATGCAAACCATGCTGGAAAGAAACTTATAAAAATATACAAGAAGGTTCCACCAGAAATTTTACCACCAGACGCTGTAGGATTAGCTTCATTTTCCTTACCCTTAGATAAAAAAATCAACTTCATAGTAAACCCTATTAATACAAGTGGCATAGTAGTAAAAATAATGAACTCTCCTGGGTAATAACCTATTGTAGTCCCTGGTACATGATTAGGACCTGGCATCCAAAGGGCATATACTGATAACACTATTAAAAAATCATTGTATAAAATAAGCCACAAAAAATCAAATTCTGCTGATTTAAAATAACACACTTTTTTGACAATACAGCATATTAATAATAAAAAATATCCTCCTATAATAGCCGACAATATTGCACCCCTTTCATCAATTCGTTATTGATGCTCTATCTATTTTTGGATTTCATCATTAATGTAAACTAGTTCTGTAGTACATTTACCATAGTCACTACCTTTATTGCTTTTGCTCATAAGTGTATATACTATATCTGTGGAGTCATCTGTCCATATCATTCTACAACAGTTATCCTGTACCTTTTATTATTGAGATAAATTTATCCTACTTACGCATTTATCAATTATTATATCAACCGTATAATCATCGATCCACTTAACTTGCGCATGACCGCCTAATAATTGTAATGCAATTTCCGATTTGAAAAAGATATATTTAACTTCATAGATATCTATATTTTTCTCACCTAATAATTGTTCCGTTTCAACTAGAATAGTTCTTTGTTGATTGGTGAACTATAAAATATCCTTTTTGTAGGAGCAAAATCTATATTATGTATTAAATCAAGAAAAGCTATCGCCAAGACGATTATAATAGCAAATACATATATGAATTTGGATATACTTGTTTTGTTCTTAATAGCACATACAATAGCAATTATAATCAAAAAGGCATTAATTATTGCAGGCGTAAACTCATAGATCCACATTAAATCACCTTTAGTGATATAAATACTTATACTTAGCATTACTAGACCTATTATTATATTGTTATATTCTTTTAAACTCATATTTTCCCCCTTTTATGAGTGGTTGCTGTAATTACAGTTTTTTAGAGATCTTCAAACGAATTATTTCCTTTTCATTTACCTACTCTGTCAATTAATTTATCAATTTTACATTTTCTGCTCATGCTAATGGATATTATGATTGCTATTAGCTCTGAGATACTTTGAATAAATATTATAAGCATAATTAATAAACCCGCACCATTGGACGGCTCAACATAGCCCATGTTAAGTAGTCTAAGCATTACGCAATATACCATATATACTAAAATTAGTAAAATTTTTGAACCTATCACAGAAATAATACAAGCTAAGATAGTTTCTTTAAGCCTTTTTGTATTTAGAGCAGTCACTTGGCAAAATATAGATAATACCGGAAGGATAAAAATCAATATATATATGAGCGACGTCCACCAAAAGTAATTGTACCAAAAAAATACCCATATACAGCTGCTAACCATTCCTCTATATAGATATGATTTATTTTCTAACAGTTCTATATACCTAATTATTATGTACTTTATAATAATATTCCACGCCCCTTTTTATGGAACACTTTTGCTTCTATCTAAATTTTAAAACGCTTAATGCATTGATAAAATTTATTTTCATAATAATTGTAACATTTTAAATAGTATTTTTTTATCTAAAACAATCATGTGTACCATTTTCAGCAGAAAGCACCAAAAGCAAGTCATCTTTTATAGTTATTATTTTCAATGCATGAAAACACCACTTTAGATTGATGTCTTCTAAAGTGGTGTTTTATAATGTTCATATTTGATTCATACTGTCTTTTCATTATAGCACCTTTTAACTTTTCGACTCACAGGCAAAATGGTTTCTTAACAAGTCCTAAAAAAATCTGCCATTTTACTTATTTAACCATTTCATTTTATAGCCATTGATTAAAAAAATTATTTCCCAAGCTAATAATCCAATGCGAACTACAAAAAAGCCTAACAAAGCATCCATAGGATTCATCTCAAAAATAGATTTACCTCCCGCAATGTGTAATAAAACATCTACTAACCACATCAGCAGATTCTGGATATCATTTCATTTTCAAGCATAGTCAGAATGCGCTCACCTCCCATAGAAGTCTTAAGACAGACCTTACTGTATGAATTGTTAAATTCACCAATTATTTGTGAGTTGTGGCACACATCTAATGTATTCAACTTATTAATAATTTCTTTCGCAAAACCTTTTTCAACAACAAGTATCATCCTTCCCTCACTGGCAAAGTAGAGGGGATCTGTGCCTAATAATTCATGAACTACCTTCACAGCTGATCTTATTTGTATTTTTTCTTCTTCTATTAACATTCCAATATTGTGTTCTTCAGATATTTCGCAGAGCGCATTGGCAACTCCACCCCGCGTAGGATCCCGCATCAGCTTGATATGCTTCAAATGTTCACTCAGCCTAGGAATCATTTCTGAAAGAGGGTTACAGTCACTTGTAAAATCCCCCTTTAAACCAAGATCATATCTTTCAAGTAAGATGGTAGTTCCATGTTCTGCTATGGTGCCTGTAAGTATAATCTCATCACCTGAGGTTATCTTTCTTGGATTGAAGTACTTGTGTACCTCCCCTATACCGGAGGTATTGATATAGACCCCGTCCACTAATCCTTTTTCTACCACCTTAGTATCTCCCGTAACAATCTTAGCGCCAATCTTTTTACAAACATCACTCATATCTTTGGCAATCCTATCTAGTTTTTCAATTTCAAAGCCTTCCTCAATGACAAATCCTACGCTAAGATATAAGGGAACAGCCCCAGCAGCTGCCAAATCGTTAACTGTGCCGCATACAGCAAGTTTTCCAATATTTCCACCTGGGAAGAAGATTGGTTTTACCACAAAGCTGTCCGTCGTAAAAGCAAGCCGTGCTGTCTCCATGCGAAAAATAGCAGCATCTTGATATCCAGCAAGCACATCATTGTCAAAATGCTTATAAAAAACATCACGGATGAGCTTATTTGTTTGGAGTCCTCCATCCCCGTGCCTGAGTGTAATGGTTTGATTCAATTCTATCACCGCCATATCTGTAATATGCTGCACATGCTCCTTCTGAAGATATCATACATGATCCCATCGGATGTTCAGGCGTACATTTACATCCAAAATTCACACACCTATCTGGTGTTTTTTCTCCTATAAGTACTTCGCCGCATACGCATACGTTAGGAAAAGCTTTAGTGCTTGTTTGTATATGAATACCAAATTTTTTTAAAGCATCATATGCTTGATAGCTACTGTTTAAAGTGAATCCAGAATCCTTTATTTCCCCTATTCCTCTCCAATTTGCATCATCTATCTGAAATACTTCATCTATAAGATCAAGAGCAACCCTATTTCCCGTGTCACATACACATCTCTTATATGTATTTATCAATTGAATAGGTATTTCTCCTGTCATTTGTTTGCACAAAATGCTTATGGATGTAATAATGTCCATTGCCTCAAATCCGCATATAACTGCTGGTATATGATAAGCCGTAGTTATCGGTAAAAAAGGGGCTATGCCAGTTATTGCTGCAACATGACCAGGGCAAAGCATTGCATCAACATAAACACTTTTTTTCCCAAGAATAAATTGAATGACTGGCTCCATTCGCTTGAGTGAGGTTAGTAAAAATAAATTATTAATTGCTTGTTCACGTGCCATTTTAATCAGTGCTGCATACACAGGCGTTGTCGTTTCAAAACCAACCGCTGCAAATACAATACTTTCATTTCTGCGACTTTGTGCGATATCAAGCACTTTTTCAGGTGAGTAAACAGTGATTACTTTTTTCCCTAAAGTCATCTGTTCTTCCAAGCTGCTGTATGAGCCGCGAACTCTCAAAAGATCGCCAAATGTAACGACAACAACATTTTCATATTCTAAAAGTGCTATCAGCGTGTCAATATAACCTGGTTCTGTTACACATACCGGACAACCAGGTCCTGAAATGAGGTGAATTTTTGGAGAAAGCAGTTTTCTGATTCCAAATTTGGCAATTTGATAGGTATGTGTGCCACAAACTTCCATGATACGAATATCCTTAGTAACAGATTGATTGATTTGTGCTACAGCTTCTGAAATGAATTGCTTCTCCTGTTTTGTCATGGCAAATCACTCAACATTTCGTAAAGCATGTTTTTAAGAAAATCAAAATAGGCATCGTCAATTTTATTGATAGCAAATCCTGCGTGCACCATCACCTTATCCCCAACTTTTGGACTATCAATTAACAATATATTGACTTCTTTTCGAACACCCATTATATCTACCTCAGCATGAGGGCTATTGATTTTGATTACTTTGGCTGGAATCGCAAGACACATGATTATTCTCCTTCAAAATAGCACCGGCAGCCACCGCCTGTCCAAAAGCTATTCCACCGTCATTTGATGGCGTCAACCGATTGTAATAAACGTTAAATTTCAGATTTCTTAGTTTAATAACAAGCTTTTCAAGTAAATAGGTGTTTTCAAAAACCCCTCCACTCAGTACCACATCATTTATTTGCGTTTTTTCACGAATTTTACATACACCTTCGGCAGTAGCTTCAATTAAGGTGTTATGAAATTTTGATGATATGATGGACTTTGATGCTTGTTTTTTAATATCTCTTAGAAGATCTCTTAGGATCTCTTCGTATCCTAGCACAAAACCATCTTGGGTATCCTGAATAGCATATTGATAGAAATAATCCATTTCCTTGTCAATCATACTTTCTAATTCAATTGCAGCCTGGGCGCTATAGGTTATTGGGGTTTGAAATCCACATAGTGCTGCAACACAATCAAAAAGTCTCCCAATACTGGACGATTCAAAACACTTTATTCTATTCTGTATGGCACACTTAACCGTATCCAAAGCAATCGAATCTACTTGGGATAAAAATTCATAGGCTTCAATATCGAGCGCGATCAGATAAGAAGCTGCACACCTCCATGGCTCATTGACTACACTATCGCCGCCTTGAAGTGTCACATATTTTAAATGACCAACTCTTTTGACTTCAGATAATGCACCTACAAAGAATTCTCCTCCCCATATAGCTCCATCAGTCCCTAACCCAGTTCCATCATAGATGACACCTATCACCTGATGTGATAATTTATTTTCTCCCATACAGCCAGCCATATGTGCATGATGATGCTGGATAGCCATTTTTTTGCCAGCTTGCCCCTGTGCATAGTAGGTAGATAGATAATCTGGATTCAAATCGTGAACATAAATTTCTGGATGGTAACTAAATAAACTTTTGAAGTGCTGTATTTGCCTATTAAAAGCGCTATAAGTTTGATATTCATTTAAATCGCCTATGTACTGGCTTACAGCTATATAGCCATTTTCAGTTATACATATAGAGCCTTTTTGCTCTGCGCCAACTGCTAAAATTCTATTATTCGTTTCTATAGGGATTGTCAAAGGAGCGTACCCACGTCCTGTTCGAACAAGCATTTCATCTTCGTCTAAAACTTTAACCACCGCATCATCTACTGGAATAATAATTTCCCGATTGTGCATCAAAAAATAGTCTGCAACATTTTTCAAAGCCTCTACAGCCACGTCATCTTGATAGCAAATAGGAGAACCACTGATATTTCCACTAGTCATAACCAGGTAATCTACCC
>JAEXBC010000241.1 GCA_023457875.1 Bacillota bacterium
AAACAATTTCATTTGTCATTTTGCCAGCAGGAGGATAGAAGATTGCTGGCAGAACATCAAGAAAACCACTTTAAATTAAAGTGGTTTCAAGAATAAAAAGATTAATTATGTGAATAAGGTTCATCATAGACACGGCCGTAAAGTGTAAGAGCGTAGAGACCGCTAATGCCAACAATAGCATAAATCACTCTACTAACCCATGAACTCATACCGCCAAAAATAAATGCTACTAAATCAAATTGAAAAAAGCCAATAAGTCCCCAGTTAATTGCGCCAATAATAATTAATGTAATTGCGATATAATCCCAAGTTCTAGCTCTCATAAATAAGTAGCCACCTTTCAAGAATTTTATAGTGAAGTAAGATGCTATTTGTATTATGTGCTAAATCACTGTATTTATGCATTTATAATAAAATTATAGTTGGTTAATATTTCCATAAATTATCAAGAACATAATCACCATAAGAAAAACATATAAATATAGCACAGATATAATAAAGCCATAAAAAGGGGTATGACAATGAATACCTACGAAATCACAAAAATCAGTTTTGAAAAGAATCGGTATGACTTTCAATTATTAGAAAAGCACATACAAACACTTATCGGCGAATTCCCTTTTCTTCAGGTCGACATTATTGGTAAGAGTATGATGGGAAAGCCTATCTATTTGATCACCCTTGGTGAAGGTAAAAGAAGAATACATCTCAATGGAAGCCATCACGCCAATGAATGGATTACAACTTATATATTAATGAAATGTATTGAAAAAATAGGTATGCTCATTAAAAAAGATACAACGCTCTTAAAGCACATTTGTTATGATTTTATACCAATGGTTAATCCAGATGGTGTAGCGCTTTGCCTAGATGGATTACAGTTCATGAGTGACCACAAAATGATAAAGTCCATACAAACGATGAATGAAGGATCTGAGGATTTTTCTAGATGGAAAGCCAATATAAGGGGCGTGGATTTGAATCGAAATTATAATGCAGGCTTTGAAGCCTATAAAAAAATAAGTGAAAAAAGAATACCAAGCTATGCCTACTATCAAGGAAGGTATCCAGAAAGTGAACCTGAAACAAAGGCAGTAGCGAATCTTACACGAAGAAGAAATTATCAAATGGTAATGGCCTTTCATACACAAGGTGAAGTAATTTATTGGGATTATGATGAGATACAAGTGCCATTGGCGAATAAATATGCTATAATGTTTTCCAAAGTAAGTGGTTATGCCCTTGACAAACCAGAGCCTTTGGCAGCATCTGGTGGGTATAAGGATTGGTTTATTAAGGCTTTTCATAGACCAGGCTTTACCATTGAATGTGGAAGGGGAGAAAACCCTATTCCTATTAGTCAAGCACCTCGTATTATCGATCAGGTTTTTCCCATTATTGTGGGCGTGCAAAAGGACTTAAGAGAAGGAGCTATTTCATTTGGAAGTTTACAATAAATATTCAGCTTATTTAAAAGAAAAATATGGAGATAAGGTGTACAAAATCCCTATTCATTTGCCCATCACCTGCCCAAATCGAGATGGCACTGTAGCTACTGGAGGCTGCACGTTTTGCGCGGAGATCGGAGCTGGCTATGAAATGCGAGAAAGTACAGAGCCCATAAGAAGGCAATTAGAAGAAAACATCAGTAAGATTGAAAAAAGGTACAAGGCAAAGTACTATATTCCTTATTTGCAGAATTATAGTAATACCTATATGCCACTAGAAAGCTTCAAAAGGGTACTTGAGCAACTCAATCATCCAAGAAGCGTAGGCATTGCGATTTCCACAAGACCAGATTGCATCCGAAAAGACTATTTAGAGGCACTTTATGAATGGGCCACTACCCATCAAAAAGCAGTCTGTATTGAACTGGGTTTACAAACCATCAATTATCATACGCTGGGAATGATTAATAGGGGCCATAGTTTGGCAGAATATTTAGATGCAGTAATGCAAATAAAAGCATACCCTTTTTCAATCTGTACCCACGTGATTGCTGACTTACCTTGGGATACTCGGGAGGATGTGATAGAAACTGCAAAATGCCTAAGTGCCTTAAAAAGCGATTTTGTTAAAATTCATTCTCTCTATATTGTTAAAGATACAGCATTAGCCAAGGCTTACGAAAAAGGTGAACTCAATTTAGTGAGTCTAGAAGAATATAAGGAAAGAGTGATTGCCTTTTTAAGATATTTATCCCCAGAAGTGGTCGTACAACGCATTATTGGGCGGGCACCCGAAGCCTATACCCTATATGCAAACTGGAACACCAGCTGGTGGAAGATTCATGATGAGATTGTCCTGAAGATGCAGGACTACGGTTATCAGCAAGGAGACTGCTGTGACTATTTAAATGGAAAAGCACTTAGGCGTTTTACAGACGATGCGTAACAATGTGCATGGCAACTATTAAAAAGGTTGAGGAGAAATTAAATGAAGATATTTGCTTTAGGAGACTTGCATCTTGGGTTTGGTGTTAACAAACCGATGAGTATTTTTGGCGGCGCATGGGAGAATCATAGTCAGCGCATAGAAAGTGCCTGGCATCAGAAAGTGACTTCAAATGACCTCGTACTCATCCCAGGTGATATTTCATGGGCAACCCATATCAAAGAGGCAAAGGTGGATTTAGAGTGGCTAGACGCTTTGCCAGGAAATAAGGTATGTATTAAGGGGAATCATGATTACTGGTGGGCTAAGCCACAAAAGCTCAATCAAAGCTATCCAAGTATTGCCTTTTTACAAAACACAGCTTATTTGGTTGACAAGCTAGCTATTTGTGGGACAAGGGGGTGGCTAAGCCCCTGGGCTGAAGGCTTTACCAAAGAGGATGAGCGCATCTATCGAAGAGAATTAATCCGTTTGGGGCTTTCACTTGAGGAAGCCATGCGGCAAAAGGCGCAGGAGATATGGGTAATGTTACATTATCCCCCCGTTTATCCTGAAGAGACCTTATCGCCTTTGGTGCAGCTTATTAGCACTTATCCTGTTACGAAGGTGATCTATGGACATTTGCATGATGAAACTTCATGGAAACAGGCAGTAACGGGAATGCATGAGGGCATAAGTTATCACCTTGCTTCTTCAGACTATTTAGGATTTAGTCCCCTATTGCTTAAAGAATACAATGAAAAAATGGAAAGTGAAGAATAAATATGAAATTACCAGCTGCTTTTGAAGAAAAAATGAAAAATCTATTAAAGGAGGAATACGCCGATTATTTGGCCTCCTATCAGCTCCCTAAGTATCAAGGCATTCGTATTAATACGCTCAAGCTGAGCTTAGAGGAATGGGAAAAGCTGAATCCTTTTACTACCCTCAAACCAGTTCCTTGGTGCAAAGAGGGGTTTTATTACGGTTCCAAAGAAAAACCAGGTAAACATCCCTATTATTATGCAGGCCTTTATTATATTCAAGAACCCAGTGCCATGTCACCAGGCGCGTATCTACCC
>JAEXBC010000242.1 GCA_023457875.1 Bacillota bacterium
TCCTACTACGTATACGACAGACTCATTCACCCGTTTATGTATGATTAATTTTTTTCTTGTTATAACTTTTATAAAGAAAAACACTTAATCCCACCACTACTAATAAATCACCTACTAAGGATACCCCTTCATTCCACCCTGCTTGAAAATGTATAATATGATTAAGTGATAAAAACAAATTAAAAATCAAGCTAATAAACGCAACTGGTATTCGCCAACTATCACATTTAAATGAAATAATAGCAGCCAAACCTATGGCCATATTGGCTACCCCTAGTTCTCGAATAAATATGTAGAAATCAGTGCCGCCTAAGTTAAATATTAACTCTGCTGTATACTTCGGATAAACCAATTGTACTATACCAGCCGTAAGGGACCTTACTCCAACAGTCCAAAATAAGATCCATTTAGCAACAATAATCCACTTTGCTTTGTCCTTACTCCTTAAGCACTCAATAAAACTACATATAGTTGGCATAAGTATCATAATTGTAAATGCCTGTATAAAATGAAAACCCATATTGAAGCACTTCCTTTCAAAATCTCATAATGATTAGTTCCAATAGATTAACTTTGGCACTTTTCTCCCCTCTATAACAAGGGAATCTACTTCTCCACATAGCTTTGCGCCACGTTTGATGTAAAAATCCTTTGCTTGTGGGCTTGTCACCAAAGTAAATGCTTTAATACCTAACATTTCACATTCACCAATCAGATGCTCCCACATTATTTTTCCGTATCCCTGTCCTATATACTGTGGCTCAATAAAAAAGTATTCGAGGGATATCTCTCTTTCATCAAGAAGTATCCCGTAAAACCCAACTATTTTTTCTCCCTCCATCATCATATAGGTTGGATGATTTTCTATAAAATCTTCTGAGACGTGATAGATTGCCTTAAACTTCTCCATAAACGCATCATCATAACCCCAATATGCCTCAGACCTAATCGCAAGATGCGTTAATGCCATGGCATCCTTTATCTTTGCACGAACTATACGCTGCATTGCTATTTTCCTTTCTTATTAATAAAACATAGTGTCTATCAGTTCTAACCTAAAGACCTCAAGTCGTTAATAAACTCAAGCACCGTCTCTTTTTTCGTGGCCCAGGAAGTTACAAGGCGAATGGCAACGTGCGCTTCATCTATCTTTTGCCATATATGAAAATCATATTTTTCTTGAAGCTTATTAGCCAGCTCATTTGAAAAAATAGGGAAAATCTGATTTGTAGACGAGTAGATTAAAAAGGTATATCCCATTTTCTTGATCTCTTGGTACAAAAGCTCTGCCATACCATTAGCTTGCTTTGCTAAATCAAAATAAAGTTCATGCTTAAAAAGTTCTGCAAACTGCACGCCAAGTACCCTTCCTTTTGCTAGAAGTGCACCTTTTTGTTTAATATGAAATCTAAAATCTTCTTTTAGAGAATCCTTGCAAATGACTAGTGCTTCACCCAGCAGTGCACCATTTTTGGTTCCACCGATATAAAAGGCATCCGCCATCTTTGCCAAATCAGAAAGCACCAGATCATTTTCCTTTGAGCAAAGGGCTGCTCCAAGCCTTGCACCATCCACATATAAAAGCAGCTTATTTGCCCTGCAAAAACTACTTAGTGCCTCCAGTTCTTCCTTTTTATAAATGGTTCCAATTTCTGTAGAATTTGAGATATAGACCATTTTAGGTTTGACCATATGCTCATCTGTGTGCTCATCTATAACATTTTGAATATCCTCTACGCGAAGTTTTCCCTCACTTCCCTTAGTGCAAATCACCTTATGTCCTGTAGCTTCAATGGCTCCCGTCTCATGGGTAGCAATATGCCCACTGTTAGCAGCAATCACTGCTTCATGTGGTCTTAAAAAGGCTGAAATGGCTGTAAGATTTGTCTGTGTTCCACCCACCAAAAAGTGAATATCTATATCTTCTTTCCCTAGCTTTTCTTTTAATAATGAAATAGCTCTTTGGGAATAATCATCTTCTCCATAGCCTTGTGTCTGCTCTAAGTTGGATAATACTAAAGCCTCTAATAATCTGGGGTGTGCCCCTTCACTGTAATCATTCTTAAAACTGTACATTCTAGTGTCCTCCATACATTTGTGTCATTCTATTATAGCATATCTATCTGCATATCTTAATCTTCACTTTCCCACTGCATACATCTTCTAACTGCTTTTTTCCAGCCGTTGTAATACTTAGCACGTTTTTCTTCATCTAAATGAGGTGTAAATTCTTTTTCAACACGCCACGCCTGTAGAATTTCATTTTTATCCTTCCAATAACCTACAGCTAACCCTGCAAGATAGGCTGCTCCTAAAGCCGTTGTTTCTACAATAGTAGGTCTTACCACCTTCGCCCCAATAATATCTGATTGAAACTGCATTAAGAAATTGTTTTTGCTTGCCCCGCCGTCCACTTTGATGCTACAAAGTTCATGTCCTACATCCTCTACCATGGCTTCTATTACATCTCTACTTTGATAAGCGACAGCTTCTAGCGCAGCTCTTATAATATGGTTTCTACTGGTTCCCCTTGTAATGCCTAAGATGCCGCCTCTTGCATACATATCCCAATAAGGTGCACCCAAGCCTACAAAAGCTGGCACAATATAAATGCCACCATTGTCTTCTACTTTACTGGCAAAATAGTCTGTATCCTCAGAAGCATGGACAAACCTTAGTTCATCTCTTAGCCACTGCACAACAGCTCCTCCAACAAATACAGAGCCTTCCAGTGCATACTCAACTTTTCCGTCAATACCTATAGCAATGGTTGTGAGAAGTCCATTTTTATTCTCAACGCGTTCTTCACCTGTATTCATTAGAACAAAACAGCCTGTGCCATAAGTATTTTTTACATCCCCTTTATTAAAACAGCCTTGTC
>JAEXBC010000243.1 GCA_023457875.1 Bacillota bacterium
CAACAATTGGATGATAATTGGTGAAATCTTATTGGTATGTTTTATCTTGCCTGCATTACTTTCTTTATTCTTTGCCCAGATTATGCGAAAGAAAAACCTTATTAAAACAGATGATTTAAAATTAGAACTTTAATTTTGATAATACCTCCATAGGCAATACTTAATACCAGAGGAAATGGTATCTGCCATTTTCATGACAAGCGATAATCTGGTGTTTTGAAGTATAACCATATTCATTAGGCTACTGAAGTTCACAATGCCAGTGATATGGATATGTCCTACTGGAGGTAATTCTTTTTTTACACCAGCACCAGGTTTGATGGCACCTTCACCTAATGTTAAATAGCCTACATTTTGGCAGGCACCTAAGCAAGCATCAATTGCTACAATTAAAGCCGAAGGATGCTCCTTCATAATATTCTGTATGGTCTGTTCTAAATTTTTGGCATGAACGGGTTCTTCTAATGTACCGTATAGCGCAACCTGATCATAGTTCATATCTTTTAACTTATAGCCAACTAATGGCCCTAAGCTATCTCCAGTTGCCCTATCTGTTCCTATGCAAACAATGACTAATTCATTGTTATGAAAAGGCAGATGTGACATCAAATAAGCAGTAAAATGCTCACAAAACACACTCAGAGAGTTTGCTTCATTCACATTAATATAAATGGGGCTTGTTTTGCGGTCCAAATTCATAATCGTATCACCACTTTCTTAATCTTTCTTTAGTTTTCCATTTTTTTACCTATTTATTTACAAATTCATATGGAATTTATTAACAATTAAATAGGCGTTTATCCTATGCTACGATATCCCACCTAGATTAGATTTAGCTAGATAACAGATTGTTTTTGGCATCAGTTACATGGGTTGAAAAATAAGGAAATGAGTAATTTAAAATGGATAAATGACAATAAAAAAACTGATTTCATCGACAACAAACATTAAATTATGAATTTCAATTGTAGTATACTTTCTTATATGGATAAAAATGGAAAGAGAGGAATGGAAATGAGTAAGGTAAATTATAGACCAAAGAGGAAGAACTACAATGAACTTAAACCAACAGAATTTAAGAGCCCAGAATTTAAACAGCCAGAATTAGGACAAGCTAAAGAAACTTTTGTAGAAAATATATCAAGAGAAGAAAGTAATGAATATGACGAGAGAAGCACTATAAAAGAGGATATTAAAGTGATCGCCATCAATAATCACAAGACTAATCATGGTAAGCTTGATAGTTTGAAGGTAGTAGGTGATATGGATTGTGCGTATCATGTTTTTGTTGAAGACTACGTATATACCTATTTATATCAATATGCAGCTTCAGATCTATCTAAAGAAAGTTCTGCTGCATTAATAGGTGAAGTGTATGGTGACAGTAAAGAGATTGTGATTAGGGGGATTATTCCAATTAAGAGTGAAAGATTATCTGCTGATAAAGATTGGATTGATGCCAATGTAATGGAGGATATAGAAGAAGAAAGAAAACGTTATTTTAACGATCAGGACATTATTGGGTGGATGCATATGCAACCTGGATATGGAACTATGCTTACTATGAAAGAATTAAGGGAGCATAAGGATGTATTTGTTGGAAATGGAAGTGTATGTATGCTGGTAGATGCCATTAATAAAATTGAGACTTTATTTGTTTATGAAGATGAAGAACTCAAGGAACAAAGTGGCTATTGTATGTACTACGAGAGAAATGAGCAGATGCAGCAATATATGTTAGATCATCCTTTTGCACATTTTACAAAGGAAGAAATGAAGGATAGCGTGGTGAATCAGTTTAGAGAAATAGGGAAAATACGTAAAGCAGAATATATGCAGCGTAAGAGTTTAAATGTTACGGTGATGGCAATAAGCATTATGCTCATTGCACTAACAGCAGTGATTGTTAAGATGAATGATAGCAAGAATATGAATCAGCCAATACCTGTAGTAAATAGTAATGATTATCTTGGAGTGGAACAAGAAATATCAGATAACTTAGATGCAATTGTTGATCCAGCACAGCAACTTGACAATTTGCAGCCATCTCTTACCGAAGCAGATAATCTGGAAGAAAAAGCAAATGAAGCAGCAGAGGCGACTGATGGAAAAGACACAGCGACACAAAAGGATGCCGAACTAGATAATGGCCAATATGGTATTTATATTGTACAGCCAGGAGATACCCTAGCTGATATTAGCTACAAACTTTACGGTGAAGCTAGAAGATCCATAGAAATAGCTAAAATAAATGCGATTAAGGATACGAATCAAATTTATGTAGGACAAGAGTTAAAGATTCCAAAAAATGAATAAGAGTAGAGGTAACCAATATATACCCTTTACGCCATAATAGAGAACACCTCCTAGGATGAAGGCAAAAGGATATCAGCATCTACCCAATCTATGCTATAAAAAGGAACTGTTACGGGCTTTTGGACACTATAGTTTAAACGAATACTATAGAGAAAATAGGTTTAGGACAGTTCCTTTGTGATTACACTATAGAATTTGTAAATTCCTATTTGAAAATAGTGTAAGGTGTTGTATGATAAAGGATAGAAGAATTTGCCAAAGGAGGTAGAGCAGTGACTACTCATATGAATAAGGCTAAAATGACTACTATTATATTATTCATTGTTGCTTTAAGCATTTTGATCTATATCTCATATCTACAAGGGTGGATTCACATTGGTATACAATCGCAGGTGACATTAACAGATCAAGCGACTATTATTCCATTGGATATGAAAGAAAAATCTTACATAGATGTAAACAGTGAGCAAATTTTTAAGGTGACAGCTGATGGCATTAATGCCTATGCCTTTGACGGGGAAGAAATTTGGTCAGATACTTTTAGTATCAATGATGTTGTTGTAAAAAAGCGTACCCCTTATATTGCAGTTGGGGGAGAAAAGGGAAAAAGCATTTTAGTATTTGATCAAAAAGGAAGACAAACGGAGATTAATACCAACCATCCTATTATTTATTTTTCAATCAACGAAAAGGGAAGTGTAGTCGTCATTGAAGAGGGGGATAGGTCTCACACGGTCACGGTGTATGATAAGCATGGCACTCGGGTTTGCTATAGGACAACCCATATAAGCGCAGACGGCTATCCAATGGTGGCTGAGATATCCCCAGATGACGAATGGTTATTAATAAGCTACGTGAATGTAAATAATCCACAAATTGTGTCTACTATTTATGGCGTGAATACAACGGATAATCAGACTGATAAATTAGATAATACAAGATATGGGATAAGTCAAAGCGGTAATTTAGTTTATGCGATTGAGTTTATAAATGAAAACACATGGATAAGTATAGGGGATAAAGCATTTAAATGGTATGATTTGAAGGGCAACGAAAAAGCAAGCAAAACAGAAATTGTCTGCGTATTTGTTCCTTATATTACTAAGATGAGTAAATATGGCGGGGGATATCTGCCAATCGTAACAACCCAAAAGCCAGCTGATCACATTATTCATAGACAAGATCAGCTCGTTTATCTTAATGATAAAGCAGAAGAAACAGTAAACATTCCTTTAGATACTGGCGTAGATAGCTTATATGAGGATGAAAATGGTGTCGTGCTCAAATATGATGGCATTTTTAAAGGCTATGATAGGCTAGGTAATGAGTTATTTGAATATAAACCTATGATTGATGTAAGCAAGGTGATTTATAATCCAAAAACAAAGAAAGGAATAGCTATTAATAAAGAAAAGATTATTTTGCTTACGCCTAAAAAAGAAGGGAAAACAGAATGATAGATTTGATTGTGATTGTATGCGTTATTATTTTTGGGATAGTTGGATATAAAACAGGCTTAATTCGTTCAGCACTTACTTTGGTAAGTACTGTGGTTGCTCTTATTCTATCTTTTATTGCCTACCCACTTGTCACTGTGGTCTTAAAAATAACACCCCTATACCAAGTGATTTATAAATTTGTGAGTAGTCAAGTAGATAAGATTGACTTTACAGGTGGCTTGCAATCACAAGGCAATGCAATTGTAGATAATATTACCTGGCTTCCCGAACTGTTAACTCAGCAGATTAAAAACAATAATAATGTGGCTATGTATGATTTGCTCGGTGTAAGTACCATAAAAGAGTATGTAAGCGTATATATTACGCAAATGCTCATTGGCATATTAGCCATATTAATTACTTGGGTGGTTGTGAAGTTTTTCCTTACTATCATGCTAAAAGCAATGGGAGGAATTGTTGAACACCTACCTGTTATTTCAACCTTCAATCATGCAGGTGGTTTTCTTTTTGGGTTGGTTAAAGGTGTTTTAACGCTGTCAATCATTGGATTAATCATCCCGATACTAATAGGAATCCCAGTTATTGAACAGCTCAACATGGCCATTAAAACCAGTGTAGTAGCGAAATGGTTGTATGAAAATAATCTTATTTTGATACTGTATAACTATTTTTTCAATGTATAAGAGGGTTACATACAAATTGAAACAAAAAATAATAAAAATGTGTTGACATAGGTAATGAGTTAGTGTAAAATTATATGAGTCAGCAGCAAAGTGCTAAAGACAATAATAGGCATTAAGCCTTGATAGAATGAACTTTGAAAACAAAGTAGTAACTATAAAACCAGTCGATTCATAGTTTCTTATAAGAAACTTACAATCAGTACAACTTGTACTAAGTAAAATAGTCAGTAGTAGAGATACTACACGGACAAACTTTTTGATGAGAGTTTGATCCTGGCTCAGGATGAACGCTGGCGGCGTGCTTAACACA
>JAEXBC010000244.1 GCA_023457875.1 Bacillota bacterium
GGTATACATTGTGTCTGGCCAGTGAACGTTTGGTACTGGATGGAAACTCAATACCTTACCCTTTCCAAGGTCTAAAGTATCGCCTTCCTTCACAATCCTTATTTTGTCTTCACTATAAAAGGAAGATACCATTTTTGCAGCTTTGTCAGTACATATGACTGTAAAATCATCCTTAATTTTTCTAAAATTTGAAATCCAACCAGAATGATCTGGTTCCATATGATTCACAACCAAATAATCAATATTTTGAGGATCAACACCTATTTCTTCTAAGTTATTATAAAGGGTTTCAGGCACTCCATCCCAATTAATGACACCATCAATGATTGCAGTCTTGTCCCCCTGAACAATATAGGAGTTAAGGGTTACTCCATTTGCAAGTTCCCACATTCCCTCAAATAGTATGTCCTCCACATTCATGGTATGCATATATATTCCATCAGTAATTTTCAATTTTTTCATCCTTCATCCTCCTCCTAAAATCTATCATATCATAAATTACCCCCTCTCAACTAGGGGCTTTATCTCATATGTATCATTTCTTTGCTCCTAAAAATCTGTTCTTTGCGTCTTTTTCAAGGTCTAGAAGAGCTACCAACAATTGTCATGTTCTCTTTTACAGCACTTGTTATCGCTCAAATATTTTCAAAAGGAACATTTTCACCTTATCATATTTTCCCGTATAGGGATGCTCTCGTAATGGTAGATTGAAATGCGTTTTACCTTTCAAAACTGTGGTGGGGTGTGTGAATTCCCTGAAGCCCCACTCCCCGTGGTATGCACCCATTCCTGAATGTCCTGTTCCATTAAAGGGAACCCCTTTTACCATCATATGAATGCAAACCTCATTGATACATCCTCCGCCATATTGCTGAGTCGACATAACATGATTTGCCCATTTCATATCCTTAGTGAAAACATACATAGCAAGCGGATGTTCTCTCTGCGCAATAACTTCCATCAGATTGTCAACTTCTTCGTCCTTGAAAGGTACAATCGGTAGAAGTGGGCAAAACAACTCACGCTTAACGATATCCTCGTCTATCTTTACAGGATAAATCATAGTTGGTGCAAACCGTCTTGTTTCTTTATGTCCCGCTCCTCCAAAAATGATTCTATCCTTATATTCCTCCGATAACTTCTGGCATTTGTCATATGCCGCATTGTTAATGAGCTTCGGATACTCTTCATTTTCTTCGGGCTTTTCACCAATCTGTCTGATAAATTCATTCTTTAATGCCTCTAGGAAAGAATCCGCTATCTCCTCCGCCACTGCAATCTGGTTGATATTAATACAAATCTGCCCTGCGTTACAAAGCTTAAAAAACGCGATTTTGCGTGCAGCATCCTTTATATTGGCGTCTTTTCTGACGATGCACCAGTTACCCTCTTCACCACCCAGTTCAAGGGCTACCGATGTCAGATTTTTTGCTGCTTCAAAAAGCACATGCTTACCGACTGCTGGGGAACCCGTATAGAATATCTTATCGAATCGCTGTAGAAGACACATATCAGCCACATCATGACCACCATCTATAACTGTAACATAGTTTTCGGAAAATGTCTCTGCAATCAATTTTTGCATAACTTTGGTACTAGCCGCGGATTTTGAGCTTGCCTTAATCACTGCAGTATTGCCACCTGCAAGACTAGCTGTTAATACCCCCAGTGTCAGAAGAATGGGGAAATTAAACGGGCTAATAATCAATGAAACACCATATGGCAGTTTGTATACTTTAGTGCACGTACTTGGAAAGCACAGTAGGCCACTAAAATGCTTCTCTGGCCTTGCCCATTTTTTGAGTCCTCGAATGGTTTCATTAATCTCTACAATGACAGGTCCAATATCACACAAATAGGCCTCTGATTTGCTACGCCCCAAATCTTCGTACAACGCCTTTTCAAGCTCTTCCTCATGGGCAATGACTGCCTCCTTTAGCTTTTTTAGTTGCTGCAATCTCCATTTAATATCAAGGGTAGCCCCAGAGCGGAAAAATTTTCTCTGGTTTGCCACAATTTCCTTTATATTCTCTTGTGTATAAGTCATGTTATTTACTCCCCTTTCTGATCTGTTCAAGCAGACATACAATCTCTTTTTGACTAAATGTTTTTGGCGGCGAATAATTAATAGAGTCGCTATTTATCATCTTGATAAGTTTTTTGTAATCCTTCTCCTCAATCAAATCACAGCCTCTTTCAAAGCCACAATTTCTCATAAATTCTTCAAGGGCGGCAATAAATTGATCTGCCCCAGTAACCGCATCATCTGTCTCTTTTGAAAAGCCACAATAAATTGACAGCTTTGCAAGCTTATCCAAACAAATGCTTTTTTGAAAAGTAACTATGGGGATAAGACATAGTGCAATGGCCTTTCCATGGGGAATGTGGTACAAAGTACCTATTGAATGGGCAAAGGCGTGGACATACCCCGCAAGCTGTTTGTTGATGGCATTTCCACCATAATAGGCAGCAAGACACATATTCTGTCTTGCATCAATATTGTCTGGCGATGAAATAATACAGGGCAGATTCTGAAATACAAGCCTTACGCACTCATGACTTTTGCGCATATCTTCTTCACATGTCTTTATGTCTGCGAGACATCCCTCAATGCCGTGGCTGAGAGCATCAATGGCGCAGTATAACGTGACGCTTTTAGGCGCACCGATTGTGAGCTCACTGTCAAGCACAACATGAGGGACATTCAGTCCAAACACCACCGTAGAACATTTTATTCCTTTTTCGTTCTTAACTACAGCAGCCACAGTGATTTCAGCCCCTGTTCCAGAGGTACTCGCAGTAGCGATAATAGGCACGGTTTTTCCACCGACATATACTACTTTGTGCAAAAGACTTTTACTTTTGCGCTTTGGCATTTTTGCACCAGCGGCTATTATCTTACAGGTATCTAGAACAGAACCTCCTCCAAGAGCTAGGATACAATCGGCACCACAATTGATAGCGGCAGTTCTACCT
>JAEXBC010000245.1 GCA_023457875.1 Bacillota bacterium
TTTGGAGATTTCACATAATTTTTGCTGAAGCTATCATCCCACTTTTGTATCAAAGAGGCGTCATCCGCAAGGGGAGATATGGTTAATTGATCAGGTGCGAAATACTTTAGACGAAGGTAGTGGTAAACTAAAGTGCGCAAAAACATAATGGCGCCTGTACCATCTGATAAAGCATGGTATACCTCGAGATTGATACGTCGATGATAATAAGTTACTTCAAAAAGTAGGTTTCGGGAGCGTTTATTGTATAGCACACTACAAGGATTTTCCGTTTCGAGTTTGACAATAGGTCTAAGTTTACTTGACTCAAGATAATACCAAAATAACCCGCGTTTGAGTACAACGAGAAAATTGGGAAAGCTAATCACAGTGTGTTCTAGAGCTTGAGAAAGAATAGAAGGGTCTATATCTTCTTTAAGTTCGCAGGCCACACGAAAAACTTTGGTATCAAGAGAAGAGCTTGTAGACGGAAAGATTTTAGCAGCATTGTCTAAACGCTTCCAAGATCTTTTGTACTGTTTTTTCATGGGTAATAGAATCTCCTTATCATTATAATCAAGATATGTTCATTATTAACCAAAAATTGAGTTTAGTAAATAGAATAATCCATTATCAGAATAAAATATATCGGCCAAATTTCATAGTATATATTTCAGATTAATAGTAAAAAAATATTAGCCTATAGCTAGTATATGTAGTAATCAAATATTTAATTGTGAGGGAAGAGATAGGGAGAAATAAGTTCTAGAAGAATCTTAATATTTGTATAAGATAAAAGTTATATACTACTAGATATATAGCCATTAGGATGTATAATAGAGGTAAAAGCAAATAAATAGGTTACATATTAGATGTTTAGGGGATGATGTAGAGTGAAAAAAATAAGCGCAATATTAATGGTGTTTTTATTGGTTCTAGGGAGCTTTTCGTCGCTTCAGCTTATGGCGAGTACCAACAATGATGTAAAGACACCGCAGCCAGGAGAAGTAATCCATGGCTTTAAGCTTATTGAAACGGGGAAAATGAAGTTAGTAGAGGGGAAAACTTTTTTATTTGAGCATCAAAAATCTGGTGCAAAGTTATTTTATATTCAAAACGAAGATAAGAATTGTGTATTTGATATTAGTTTTAGAACGCCAGCTTATGATAATACGGGGGTAAATCATATTCTGGAGCATATTACCTGTTCAGGTTCTAATAAATATCCACTGAGGGATGTGGTATTTGCAATAGCAAATCAAACCTATAGCACAGAGGCTAATGCCATGACGACGAATACCATGACCACCTATCCAGTGGCTTCCATGAGTGAAGAGCAGCTCTTGAAACTTGCAGATATTTATATGGATTGTGTATTTAATCCTGTTATTTTTAGTGAACCTAACCTTTTTAAACGAGAAGGCTGGCGCTATGAAAAGCCAGATAAAAATACAGAGCTTAGGCGAAGTGGCATTGTCTATAGTGAAATGCAAGGTTATGAAGCAGATATGGACTATGCAGCTTCCTATAATACGCTAAAAAGTCTATTTCCGAATGGAACCATTTCAAACCAATCAGGTGGAAATACAGCTTACATACCCAATTTGACCTATGAACAAGTGCTGAAAACCCATAGGGCGTATTATCATCCCTCCAATGCCCTCATTGTGCTTTATGGAGATTTAGATTACACCCAATTTTTAAAGCTTTTTGACCAGGAGTATTTATCCAAATACAGCAAATCAGAGATTAAGATTGACTATAAAGATGAAGTGCCTTTTACAAAAACCCATAGCATTAACTATGAATTTCCAGTAAGCTTAAAAACCAACTGCGAAAGTGCAGCTATAGTGAACTATGCTTATGCCATGACAAAGATCAGTCAGGTGGAAGATGTGGGGATGGATGTGATCGCTACCTACCTTAACCAAGCAGGCTCTTCTTTGCAGCGAGCCTTTAGTACATCTGGTTTAGCGGGTGATTTAAGTGTTTCTTATAACGGTAGTTTACCGCAGCCGGTCTTAGTTTTTAGTGTATCAGGCGCAAATGAGCATCAAACAAGCGAGCTAAAAGCCTTTGTGGACCGTGAGATGAAAGCTTTGGCGGCCAATCAATTTGACGCTAAAATTGTGGAGGCGCTGATTGCAAAGATGGAATTTAACAATTCTTTAGCAACGGAAGATATGCAGCTTGGTTTTAATATTGCCATTAGCGTAGCCCAGATGTGGTCAATAAGTGATGATTTTAGTTACTACAATCAGTTCTTTGAGAATATCATCTATGTGAAACAACATAGTAAAGAAGGGTATTTAGAAAGCTTAGTCAAAAAATACCTAGTGGACAATACACATACCGCTCTTGTAGCTACAATTCCTAAGGCAGGTTTGTTAGAAAAAGAAAATGAAAAGAGAAGGTTAGCGCTTAAGACGTTTGAAGAAAGTCTTTCTGAAATCGAAAAGGCAGCGCTCATTGAGGAAACAATAGCCTTTAATAAATGGAATAGCCAAGAAGACGATGCCAAACTGATTAAGACAATTCAAGCAGTTGATGCAAAAGAAATAGAAATTCAGGAAAATCCTTATGCAGTAAGTGAACAAAAGATGAATGGTGTACGCTACGTGAGTGTTAATGCAGCAGTAGATGAAACAATCTATTCAGCCCTTATGTTCGATACCTCACTAGTGCCAGCAGAACAGCTCCATTTTCTAGAGCTTTATACGCAGCTATTAGGACAAATGAGCACAAAGCAGTATACGATAAACGATTTAAGTACCAAAATGACGAGATACTTAAATACCTTCAGCACCCAGACAACCACTTTTTATAATAAAGAGACAGATACTAATTTTCATCCGATCTTACTTGTTGATTGGTTAGGAAAAGCAAGTGAAGAGGATGAAGCCATCCTTTTAGTAAAAGAAATATTGCTCAATACCAACATGGATAATTACAAAGAAATACAAAGTTATGTAAGACAAGCACGGGCTAATTATAAGGCGTATTTTAATGGATATCCCCTTAGTGTAGCAAAGGAATATAATGCAGCAGGGCTATATACAAATGCCGTCTATGAGGTGTATATGCACGATTTAGCCTATTATAATTTTCTTAAGGAGGTAGAAAAGCTTTTAGAGACAAACCCTCAGTATGTGACAGGACAGCTACATAAGATAAGGGACAACATACTTAATAGAAGGAATTTGATTGTTGTATTTGCAGGTGATGAAAGAGGCAAAGAAACTTTTATGGCTCAGACAAAACAGCTCATAGAGAATTTACCGGAAAAACAAATTATACCTCAGGATTATTCGGCTTTACCTGAGATTGCTTTAACTATGGGTATCGAGATGGATACGACAATGAACTACAATGTGCTTTGCGTGCCCTTTAGCGAAATGGAAAGTGAGTTTGACGGTAAGTATATTCCACTTATGCAAGTTATTTCGGAAAATTACTTAACGCCCAAGCTGAGATATCAAAACAATGTATACACCAATATTGAAAATGTAACTGAAAACGGGATTACCTTTATCACTTATATGGATCCTTATATTTATGAAACCATAGAGGTATATGATAAGATTCCTGAATTCATAAAACAGTACAATCTTACTCAAGATAGTCTAAATGGGTATATTGCCAGTGCACTGAGTAGTTACACCCTCTCTTCAGGAGAACTTGTTGGCGCCATCGAAGCGGCATATGATTATCTAACAGGATATTCAAGGGAGGATACCCAAAAGATTATAAAGGGCATCAAGAGTGCCACAGTGTCTGATTTTAAAGCAATGGCAACGTTATTTGAGGATATTGCTCAAAAAGGAAGCTGGACAACTGTGGCAAGTGAAAGTACTCTAGCCAAAAATAGAAACTTATTTGATATGACTATTTCTTTAGAAGGTGAAAATAAGGCCTTATCGAAAATGCAGTATATCACAAAAGGGCAACTGATTTCCTTTTTGTTTGGGACAGACGTATACGACCAGGTGGTTGAAGCTCATATTATAAAGGGAGATAAAGATGAAGTACTTACTATGGAAGACCTTGCGATAGTTCTTTATGATTTATTGGAAAGTGAAGATGCGCTTAGCGGCCTAAAAGAAAAAGAGGTGAAGATTACTAATGCATCTAGTTTGACACCAAGGGGCTATAATGCAGTAAAGGGTTTGGTAAATGCACAAATTATCACCCTCAATAAAGATTATACATTTGATGGCAAGGAAAGGGTAACGCTAGCTCGCCTAGAAGAAGTTATACTTAAATGGTATGAATTTATTAAACAATCATAAAATTATCCTCCTATTGCATATTAAATGATAATAATGCATTATTATGACATGGCAGGATAAAAATAATAGAAAAGAGGTTAACAGATGGTTAAACATATTGTGATGTGGAAAGTAGCAGCTCATGAAGAACATGGAACGAAAGAAGAGATTATGCAAAAGATTAAAGAGCAACTTGAAGGACTCAGGGGACAAATTGAAGGACTTAAAGAAATAGAAGTAGGTATCAATTTTAATACTGCACCAGCAGCCTATGATGTTGTACTTTATTCAACCTTTGAAGATGAAGCAGCATTAAATCATTATCAAAATCATCCTAAGCATTTAGCTATTGCTAACCAACTGGTAAGAGTGGTGGCAACAAGTCGTCATGTGGTGGATTACGAAGTATAAAATGTATTTTTATAAAATTACAACTAAAAACAATATTAGCATATTTTGACATTTATTACGGTGCTAATTAACATAAATGCTGAAAATAAGCTAAGAGATAAACAGTCTGTCCACATAGCATGGATAAGAAAAGGGTGTATTTTCAAGTTATGCACATACTTATACACATTATCCACAGGAATTATTGAAATTATATCCAGATTATGTTAATAATATGTCAATTATTATGTGGATAAAAGTAAAGAAATTAGTAAAGACAAAGGGTCTGTCCATTTTTGACAAAAAACGAATAAACGTTTTGTATAAAATAAAAAAAATCTGATTGACTATTAATACTTATTAATGTATAATTATTCATATCAGTAATCCGATAAGGATCAGTTACTTATGATTTAACAATATATACTTTGAAAGGGGCAGAAATGATGTTACAGAGCAAATTATTAAAGTTAGTAAGTATGGTAGGTATTAGTGTTTTATCAATGGGTATGTTAGTGGGCTGTGGTGGAGGAACTTCAACAACACCTCAGACTACAGAACAGGTAGCTACAGACACACAGAGTGAAGGGACGGTGCAGACAACACCTTCAGATAATGTGATTATTATGGGAACGCACGCAGAGTTCGAACCTTTTGAATATCGTGAAGGATTAGATGTTGTAGGCTTTGATGTGGAAATTGCTAAGGCAGTAGCAGCTAAGTTAGGTAAAGAACTACAAATCGAAGATATAGCTTTTGACTCTTTGATTATGGGACTTAATAATGATAAGATAGACTTTATTGCGGCTGGAATGACTGCTACAGAGAAACGTGCAAAGCAAGTAGACTTTTCAAATAGCTACTTCAAAAGCAAACAAGTTATTATTGTAAAGGAAGATGATACAAGTGTTGCTTCTGCAGATGATTTAGTTGGAAAAACAGTAGGCGTGCAACTTGGGACAACTGGAGATTTGTTTGTAAGCTCAACAGAAGGTATTAAAGTTGTTCAAGTTAAGAAAGGAACTCAGGCAGTTATGGACCTTCTACAAGGAAAAGTAGATGCTGTTGTTATTGATCAAGAACCAGCTAAAAAGATGGTAGAAGGACAGGATGGTTTAAAAATATTAGACGTACCATTTATCGAAGAAGAATATGCCATTGCAGTTAAAAAAGGAAATACTGAGCTATTAAATGCAATTAATGAAACAATTGATGAGCTTCAAGCAAGTGGTGAATACGACAAAATTTATGAAAAATTCTTTGGAAAAACAGAGTAATTACTTAGGAAAACTAAAATAACCGATTAAGAGGTTGTGGTACTAAGAAATATACATACAATATATTCTGTACTGATTTTAAGGGAGCAGGATAATTTGTAGTAGTGATTCTTAGTACAACAACCTCTTTTTAGTTTTGTTTTTTGTTTATTAAGCATAAAATCATTAGACTAAATATAAAAGTGATGCTATCATATATAAAGATAGCATCATGTATTAAATATCACATAATGGAGAAGGTGGACAATATCATGGAAAATTTCTTGGCAAATTTATTTGGAGAACAAACCATTGCTTTTTATGAGACATTTTTTCAAGATAAGTATTATCAAATAATTTGGCAAGGCGTTAAGTGGACATTAGGACTTACGGCAATTGCCCTTGTTATTGGTGTATTGATTGGTATCTTTATTGCTTTAATACAAATTAGCGCACTACCAAGAAAAATTGGACTTGGACGAAACATTTGGTACTATGTTCTCAAATT
>JAEXBC010000246.1 GCA_023457875.1 Bacillota bacterium
TCATGTAGTTCATCTATCCGCTGGAAGTCCATCAAGCTAACATTGTCATACTTAAAAGTCATAAGCACACCAACGGAATCGGGTATAGAGTAATCCGTTTTTTGCATAACCATATTTTCGATCTGGCTCATGAGATCATTCTCTTTAGGTTTCGTTGGATTGGTGGAAACTACGCTACCTATAATGATATCAGGGTGAAAGTCATCTCGCATAACATCAGTCGGAAAGTTATTATATATACCTCCGTCATAGGCTAATACGTTATCAATCTCAATTGGTTTAAACATAAATGGAAAGCTCATTGATGCCCGGACTGCATCACCCAGATCTCCTTTTTTGAAGACGAGTTGCTTTTTGTTATAAACATCCGAAGCAACGCATCGAAAAGGAACGAATAATTTATCAAAATCACCCTTGCAGGTTGCTGTGGCGCGAGCGTATAGATCAATAAATACTAAATTCATTTGAATAGGGTTGACTACACTAGCCGGCAGGAACTGTGGCTTAAAGTTGTTCAATGAATCTTTAAACGAGAAACGGATGTTGAAGAATTCCGGTGTAGGAAGATTCTTCTTAAAATAGTATACATATTTCTCTTCTACCTCGCCGGAATACCATCTCTTAAACTCTTCCGATTTTAATAATTCCACCATTTCATCGGGAGAATACCCCATTGAATACAGAGAACCGACAATAGCTCCCATAGAAGTTCCTGTAATATAGTCAATAGGTATATTGTTTTCTTCCAGGGCCCGAATTATACCAATATGCGTCATTCCTTTGGCACCACCACCACTCAATACCAAGCCCACCTTTTGAGCACAGACTATTGGAGTTAATAATCCGAAAAATAGAAATACCAAAAGCTTATTTCTCATATCTTGTTTAAACTGTGAATCTTTTTTTCTATACTTTAAGAGTTCAAATATATGCAATTGTTCCGAATAATCGATGTAATCTAGCTAGTTTCAGTTTAAAAAAAGAGCATTGTGACACTTCTGTGTGCACAATGCTCTTCGCAAATCTATATTATGAATAAAAAGGGGCGGGGAATTATATTAGTTCCAAACTACGTTTAACAAAATTGTTTAAAGCTTCTCCTTTTAGCATATTGTTTTGTAGTAACGCTAAATCGATTAATTGACGGACAATCTTATTGTTTCCGGCATAAGCAGTAAAAATAGCTTCTTTTTTATTCTTGAGATCATCCCATTTCTTATCCAAATCACTTAACTCGTCTTTCTCGGAAGTTGGAATTTCATCTTCTTTTTTATCTTTCTGTTGTTCTTTAAGTTCATCTCGACGTTTTTCAACCGAAATTATCTCGTTTTGCAATGGAGTTAGTTCGGCTTTGCATGCTGTTTCTTCGTCTTCAATAATCTTTTTCACCAGCTTATGATCCGAATTTAAAATGAGATTGAACATATCCGGCATTTCTCCATAAAAACTCATCCCCGATTGAATATTGGCCATCTCTTTCATACGACGCATATATTCGCTTTGGGTAATCATAACCGGAGTCGCGTTTTCTCCTAATGCCTGAGTCGTGATATTGAACTCTATCTTCTCCATTTTAGGAAGCTGACTCTTAAATGCACAGGATATAGCTTCCTGTTTTCCGGCCTCCAGAGTTTCTCCCTTCGTATCTTCCTTTACAATCAGATTGTCGATAACGTCACTATCTACCCGGGTAAAACGTGATTTCTCTAATTTCTGTTCCAACATACTTACCATAGCCACATCAAGTTGTCCATCCATTAGAAGTACATTGTAACCGTGATTTTTAGCACCTTCAATATAGCTGTATTGCTCTTCCTTATTGTTAGTATACAGATAGATAGTATCCCCATTTTGGTCAGTTTGATTATCTTTAATCAAAGTCTGATACTCTTCGTAGGTATAATACTTTTTATCTGTATCGGTGAAAAGGGCGAATTTTTGCGCTTTATCGTAAAAATCTTCTTGGGTAAGCATTCCGTAATTGATAAATATCTTGAGATCATTCCACTTTTCTTCAAACTGCTTGCGATCGTTCTTGAATATGGATTGCAGACGGTCGGAAACCTTCTTTGTAATATAAGTCGAGATCTTCTTCACATTGGAATCGCTTTGCAAATAGGAACGCGACACATTTAGAGGAATATCCGGGGAGTCTATAACTCCATGCAGCAAGGTGAGAAAATCGGGTACAATACCTTCTACAGAGTCTGTAACGTAAACCTGATTGCTGTAGAGCTGAATCTTATTTTTATTGAGTTCGACATTGCTCTTCACTTTAGGGATGTACAGAATACCTGTCAGATGGAACGGATAGTCTACGTTCAAATGTATCCAAAACAAAGGATCGTCGGACATCGGGTATAATTTTCTATAAAAACCTTTGTAGTCTTCATCAGAAAGCTCACTAGGTTTACGAGTCCAAAGTGGAGTAGTATCGTTTATGATATTTTCCTCGGTAGTTTCAACTTGTTTGCCGTCTTTCCATTCTTTTTTCTTTCCAAATGCAATGGGTACTGGTAAGAAACTACAATATTTCGTTAACAAACCGGATATACGAGATTCTTCGAGGAATTCTTTGCAGTCATTATCAATATATAAGATGATATCCGATCCTCTATCAGCTTT
>JAEXBC010000247.1 GCA_023457875.1 Bacillota bacterium
CAATATGAAGGATTGCCACTTGCCACAGAAGATCAGCGTATTACCATTACCAACCATGGGGATAAGGAAAGAAATTTAAAGGTTGTTTTAACAGGTATGATGGGAACGGAAGCAACCCATGCTTTAATGGAGGATGTGGTTTATTCAACAGTTATTATGCAAGGAAAAGCGCTTTATGATGAAGCGGGAAATATTCTTGCCTATAGTCCGAGCTATTATCCTGATCATGCAAGAGGCGATGTGCGCTTTACAACAGCTATGGTTTATGAAGCGGGTAAGAAAAAGTATGCAACTGAGCTTTGTAGTCAATACCAAGAATTCATTGGAAGTGGTAGCTTAATGCGTCCAGAGGGCGTAGCTAAGTTAACTAATAAGCTTTGCATAAAGGGACCAGGTTTCTTTGCGCTGAGTTGTCCAATTACTGTAGGAAAAGAAAAAGCGGTAAATGTAGACCATTTTGTAGGGCTTGTATCAGAGTTTGGTCGTACCTTGCCTACAGATCAAGAGATAGAAAAAGAGATTATGGCATTACATACGCATTTTAGTGATGAAAAGCAAGTTATTAAAAGCTTAAACGAGCAGCTTGAACATCACATCCAATATAGTGCTTACTTACAAGTTAAAACTCAGGATCAACAATTTGATACTTATTTCAATACCAACTTGCCTTTCCAAGTGCTTTATCAAACCTTTGTTTCTCGTTCCTTTGACTTAACACAAAAGGGATATAGAGAACTAGGCTTTAGAGAAATACAAGATATCTTTGTATCGATGTATTACTTGGTTTCAATGGGTGAAATTGACTATACAAAATCCCTGTTAAAAGAATGGATTTGTAAGGTGTTTGACTTTGGTTATTGCTACCATAATTTCTTCTGGAAGGGTAAAGAGGCTGGAAAATGGTCTGATGATGGCTTATGGCTACTTCAAGCTGTGCATCGTTTTATAAGCTATACGGGAGATACAAGCTTCTTAGATGAAGCCTTTGAAGTTCCTGAAACAGGCGGAAAAACCCGTTCAGTATACGATACACTCAAAGCAATTATCAGATACAGTGCTGAAATTTCAGTAGGTAAACATGGTATGCCTCTTATTGACCATGCAGATTGGAATGACTGCTTGAAGGTAGACGAAGAGTACTTAACAGGCGCTGAAAAAGAAAAGATTTATAAGGAAACTGGTAAATTTGAAAGTGATGGCTCAGAGAGTGTGATGAATGCTTTCTTATTAAAGTTAGCCATGAAGCATATGCTAGATTTTGCAAAAATGAAGCAGGATAACGCGTACTATGATTTGCTTTTAGGGCAAAGCGAGCGTTTAAGCGAAAACATTCAAAAATATGCTTGGCAAGAAGATTTTTATGCCCGTGTTCTATTTAACCGCTTTGGGGATAAAATAACCTATCTTGGTGCAAAGCATGATGGTTTTTCTAGTGATTCTGAAATTGATGGTACCTATTTCTTGAATTCCTTTAGTTGGTCTGTTTTAGCTGAAGAGGCAACTGAGGAGCAAATCGGTATCATGATTGATACAATTGAACGTTATTTAAAAACACCATTTGGTCTAAAACTTATGAGTGGTACAGATTTATCAAGTGTAGCTACAAAAACGGCAACAGGAGAGTATTTCCCTGGAGACCGTGAAAACGGTGCTGTCTTTAAACATGCGACCATGATGGCAACGGCTGCAATGATTAAAGCAAGTAAGACAGTAGAAGATAAGGCTTTAGCACAGAAACTCGCAGATCTTGCCTACTGGATGGTTAACTTGGTATTACCTTATCGTACCTTAGAAAAACCTTTTGATATATGTGGTAACCCAAGGTGGTGTACCCAATACAACAACAGTATAACTGGTGAAAATATTGGACCTACCTTAAGTGGTACATCAACCTGGATGCTCCTTACCCTTATTGAAATGTTTGGAATAGAATACGCAGGAGACTTTTTAATCATTAATCCAATCCTTGAGAGTGATAAGACGAAAATAACCTATAGCTTAAGATATTTTGAAACCTATTACCAAGTTGAGATTAATAAGCCAGTGGGATTCTATCGTATGATGGATAGTGAATATAGTATGACGATTGATGGACAAGCTAGAACTGAGGCAAAAGAAAAACTTGTTAACGATGGTAAGACACATCATATTTGCATTACCTTTAAGTAAGAGAAGTAGGTAGAGCGTACAAAATAAATGAATAACTAAAAAAGCGACTTCTTTAATGAAAGTCGCTTTTTTGATTAGGTACTGCTAATCTAGGGGAGGAAGGTTAATAGAAATAGCGTACTTAAAGCATGATAGGTGATAAAACTTCTTAAGATGATAGAAGTCTACTAGAGAATTAGGTTAAGTGCAAGATGCATCTCGTGGGTGCATCCTTTGCAAGTATAGTATGTGCTACTTGATGCTGGTTTATTCAAAAAAATATGGTATAATCAGCTAGAAGTAGCAGTACAAATAGTTCGATTAGATAAAGCCTTTTATGCATACACTAATAGCATGAAATGATAATAGATAAGGGAGTAAAATCATGAAATGGGGTATAAAAATCATCTATTTTTGCCGCTTTATTTTTGTTATGAATAGTATTTATGATGTAGTTACTTTAAGGTTTTTACAAGCTGCATTTTTATTAGGAAGCGTACTACTTACCTTTGTGCCAGAGTTATTTACTAAGGTGACGAAGGTGAAAATACCAGTAGGAGCAAGACTCATTTACGTTTTGTTTTTGCTATGTTCCCAGTGGCTAGGCACCTATTTAGATTTTTATGTATATTTCTTTTGGTGGGATATTGCTTTGCACTTTATCTCAGGCATTTTTATTGGTTATGTGGCACTATTGATTTTGATAGCCCTTGATCGCAAAATGACTTTATTTAGGATGAACTGTACGGGATTAATTGTGACTTTTGTATTTGCCATTGCAGTAACAGGTGCAGGTTTGTGGGAAATTATTGAGTTTCTAGGAGACTTCTTTTTAAAAACCACCTCCCAGCATGGGAGTTTACAAGATACCATGGGGGATATTCTTTGTGGGACAGTAGGTGGCATAATTTTTGCAATCTATTGTGCCCTTGTGCTTCACAAAAAAAGAGAAAGTTGCATTCAGTCGTTAGTACGCCTTAATCAAGTAAATAGAAAGCATAAGTAGAAAGAGGACGATGTATGATTTTATTATCTGCCAATAATATAAGGAAAACCTATGGCGAAAAAGTGATTTTTAACGATCTTTCTTTAAGCATAGAGGATTGTGAAAAGATAGGGCTCATAGGTATTAATGGGACGGGGAAAAGCAGTTTATTAAAAATAATGGTAGGCATGGAGTCTCCCGATGAAGGAGAGCTGATTACATCAAATGAGCTTGTACTAGAGTATCTGCCTCAGAATCCTACATTTGACGAAGACGCCACCATTCTTGAACAGGTTTTTAAAGGGAATTCTCCCTTTATGCAGGTGATTCGAGAATATGAAAAGACAGTATTAGAATTAGAAAATAACCCAGAGGATAAGGTGATCCAGGAACAAGTCCTTAACTTAAGTGAAAAAATGGATTTGGTGGGTGCCTGGCAACTTGAAAGTGAAGCAAAGGCCATATTGACCCGTCTAAAAATGATGGATTTTAATCAAAAAATATCCACTCTATCTGGTGGCCAAAGAAAGAAGGTTGCATTAGCAGAAGTCTTAATTAGACCTTGTAATTTGCTGATTTTAGATGAACCAACTAACCATCTGGATAATGATACTATTGACTATCTGGAAGAAATGCTAAAAAGTAAAAAATGTGGGATACTCATGGTTACTCATGATCGTTATTTTCTTGAACGTATTACCAATCGGATTGTGGAACTTGATCAGGGCAAGCTCTATAAATATACGGGTAATTATGAAGCCTACCTTGAGCAAAAGGCCCAAAGGGAGAGCATCGAAGAACGTATGCGTGAAAAGAAATATACCCTCTATAAGCAAGAATTAGAATGGATGAGAAAAGGGGTAGAGGCAAGGCGAACCAAGCAAAAAGCTAGGAAAGAACGTTTTTATGAATTAGAAGAAGGTCTTGAGGGAAGTTATAAGCCTACCTTGGAGATGAACTTTGTAGCCAGTCGTCTAGGCAAAAAAATTATAAGCTTAGAGCAGGTATCTAAAAGCTTCGGCAATAAATGCTGCGTTAAAGATTTTACCTATACCTTGCTGAGAGATGATCGGATTGGTATTATTGGAAACAATGGTGTGGGTAAATCCACCTTACTTAATTTGATGGCAAAAAGGCTTAAACCAGATGCGGGGAATATCGATATTGGCGAGACGGTTAAAATCGGTTACTATA
>JAEXBC010000248.1 GCA_023457875.1 Bacillota bacterium
ATTTTCTTCATCCTCTTTTCTATTTTTCTTTATTTTGTTTTGATTGTAGGTTTATTTTATCCTATTAAGAAGAATACAAAAACCTAAATTTCCGTCAAAATGTCTTAAAATCTGAACTAACATAAAACATATTGTACATTTTGCATAATACTATGCCCAAATTGTTAAAAATTGATTCAAAATATAAAAATAGCAATATATGGTTTGTTGAGGAAAACAATACCACTTTTGCATCCTAATACTTCAAATGGTATAATAGCATTAGCGTAAAAAAATGGGTTAATAGGTGGGATGGGGATGAAACTTTCGGATTTATTAGGGTTTAATAGTGTTGCTATACAATGTCATGATAATCCAGACGCAGATTCAATTGCATCAGGATTTGCAGTATACCAGTATTTTCAGGATCAGGGAAAAGTCGCTCGGTTATTTTATAGTGGAAGAAACTTAATTCAAAAGGCAAACTTATTATTGCTCATTGATAAATTAAATATACCAATTGAACATTTGGATAAAGATACTGAGCTTGAAGAAGAGCTTTTATTGACAGTTGATTGCCAGTATGGGGCTGGAAATGTAAGTCATTTAGAGGCCGTAAATATTGCCATGATTGATCATCATCAACCAGAAGTGAGCGGGGGTGCTCTTTGTGAAATTCAACCAATCTATGGAAGCTGTTCAACCTTGGTATGGCGAATGTTACTACAGGAACAATACCCAGTTAATGATAATCAAGTATTAGGCACAGCACTTTATTATGGGTTATACACAGACACCAATCAGTTTTCAGAACTATCCTTTCCAATGGATATGGATATGCGTGAGAAACTTTCCTATAATAAGAGTTTAATCACAATGTTTCGCAATTCTAACTTGAGTATGAAAGAGTTAGAAATTGCAGGGATTGCACTGATTCGTAACATATACAATGAGGATTATCGTTACTCCATTATTAAGGCACAGCCTTGTGATCCAAATATTTTAGGACTGATTAGTGACTTTTTGTTGCAGGTGGATGGCGTCGATGTGTGCGTTGTGTACAATGAATCAGAAGCAGGGCTTAAATTATCCATTAGAAGCTGTGTGAAAGAAGTTAGGGCAAGTGAACTAGCAGATTATCTAACAGCCAATATGGGTTCTGGCGGAGGACATCACCAGAAAGCAGGTGGGTTTATTAATGATAAGTTATACCAACAGTATTATCCGACCCTTCATTCAGAAGGTTATATTAGTAAGCGTATGAATGAGTATTTTGACCAGGTAGAGGTTATAGAAGCGAAATCTTATCAAGCAGATCTATCCGATATGGGACTTTACCAGAAGAAAAAGATTATTGTCTGGTATGTGGACATATCCAAACTGTTACCTGTAAATACACCAATTACAGTGCGAACCCTAGAAGGAGATATAGATCTTGTGGTAGATGAGTCCATATATATTATGATTGGGATTAGAGGTGAAGTATATCCGATTAAAAAGGATACTTTTGAAAAGCGTTATCAAAGGGTAGAAGAGTATGAGGAGATTGTAACGGATTATAGACCAATCATTAAGAATCGTGAAAGCGGAATGGATATTGATTTGGTAGCCCATGCAAACTGTTGCGTTGCATCCGGCAAGACATTTATCTATGCAAAGCAGATTAGCCAGACGGTGAAAATCTTTACTTTATGGGACGAAGAAAAGTATATGTTGGGTAAGCCAGGTGATTATTTTGCAGTGAGCAAGGAGAATCTTCAAGATATGTATATTATTGAGCAAAACATCTTTAATAAGACTTATGAAAAAGCCAATTGTTAGATACAAATAGCAAAGTATGTGATGCGTACATAGAATAAATGATTTGGGGGGAAATATGAATCTTACAGATAAGCAGTATGATGCATTTATTTGTTATAGGCATGGGGGCGTAGATCAGTACGTTGCAGAGAATCTACACAAAAAGTTAGAGGCATTTCGTTTGCCAAAAAATATTTTAAAATCAAGAAGTGCACAGGATAAAACCCGAATCACTAGGGTGTTTCGAGATCGTGATGAGTTGCCATTAGCCAGTAATTTGGCAGACCCGATTACAAATGCCCTTAAGAACTCAGAGTTTCTCATTGTTATTTGCACCAAGAGATTATCTCAGTCCAAATGGTGTATGAAAGAAATTGAGACTTTTATTGAGTTTCACGGAAGAGACAAGATTTTTGCAGTATTGGCAGAAGGCGAACCACAGGATTCTTTTCCAGATATTTTACGGTTTTCTAAGAAAATAGTAGTAGATGAACAGGGAGTTGAAAAGGAAATTGAATTTGAAGTGGAACCCTTAGCTGCTGACGTACGTGGCAAGAATAATGCTGAGCGAAATAAGAAAATAAAAGAGGAGGTACTTCGATTAGCAGCACCAATGTTTCAACTAGGATATGATGACTTACGCCAAAGACATCGTGAGCAAATTCTAAAGCGTAGAATCTTACTAGCCTCTTCGATTGCATTTGTAGGCGTGACCTTTGCGACGATTAGTACGGCCCTTGCCTTTACGATTCAAAAGCAAAATGTAAAAATTGCCCAGCAATCAGAAGAGATTAAAACACAGTATTGGGA
>JAEXBC010000249.1 GCA_023457875.1 Bacillota bacterium
GATGTGTTTAGAGCATCAGGTAATGGCGGTCAATGTGTAAATACAACGGACTCCGCTGTACGTGCTACTCATATTCCAACAGGACTTGTTGTTTCTTGTCAAGATGAAAAATCACAACTTAAGAATAAGGAAAAAGCTATAAAAGTGCTTCGCGCAAGACTTTATGATTTAGAGCAAGCTAAAGCCCATGCTGAAATGGCAGCAGAAAAGAAAAGCTTAGTAGGGACAGGGGACCGAAGTGAACGTATTAGAACCTACAATTTTCCTCAAGGTCGCGTAACGGACCATCGTGTAGGATTAACCCTACATAGATTAGAACAGATTTTAGATGGAGACTTGGAGGAGGTTATTTCAACCCTTACCACTGTTGATCAAACTGAAAAACTAAAGACAGTAACCAACGAATAAAAAAATCCCTAAGGAGGTAAGATATATTTGCTTTCTTAGGGATTTTAGCGTATTTGTGGAGAGTTAATTTTGTCAAGCAAGTAGATTTGCATAGGTGAAATTTGCTTGTAAAAGCCACTTGTATCTATGTAAGAAATGGTTTGACAAAGTAATAAACATAATCTAATATAGTATTAAATACTACATCAATAAGTATGATGGGTTTAGGAGGACGTATGAATAAAGAAAAAATTGCATTATTAGTTGATTCCTGCACGGATGTACCTGAAATATATAAAAAGAAATTTAACATATATGTTATTCCCTTAATGATTATATATAAAGAAGGGGAATATTATGATGGGATTGACATTTCCCCAGAAGAGGTATTTAATCGCTTTAGTGAGGAGATTCCCTCAACCTCTTTGCCAAGTCCAGAACTTACTTTAGATACATTTAAAAAGATTAAAGCAGATGGCTATGAAAAGGTTATTGCTATTACCATTTCCAGTGGGCTGAGTAATACTTGGAGTATGGTGTCTACTATGGCTTCCCAGGTAGAAGGATTAACGACCCATGTGATTGATACAAAAAATATTGGTATTGGAGCAGGCTTTAGTGCCATTATGACAGGAGAGTTAATTGAGCAAGGCGTAGGTTTTGAAGAAATTTGTAGTCGTGTTGAAGAGAATGTTGAGCATACTAAGTTATTTTTCTGCGTATCTACATTAGAATATCTCAAAAAAGGTGGACGAATTGGGCTGGTGGCTTCGATACTTGGAACTGCCTTTGATTTGAAACCCATCATTTCATGCAATAAAGAAGGCATTTATTATACAGTAAGTAAGGTGAGAGGAAGAGCCAAATCTCTAAAAGCAGCGGCGGAGTTAGCAACTCGTTTTGCGAGCTCTTATGTAAAGTATAATCTTACGGTTATGCATGGTAATGCAAAGGAAGAGGCTGACAAGCTTGTTGCTCTACTTAAAGAGACCTTGCCTCATATAAAAGTCACCTTGGAGGGACAAATTACACCTGCACTCGTTGTGCATACAGGGCCAGGTTTAATTGGTATAGGTATTCAAAGAGTAAATTGGTAAAAGCAGTTCTAAACCATAACGTTGTCCATAAACTGATATAAAGGGGGAACGTTTATGGAGATGATTCAGATAGGTGGTTTAGGACTACTGGCAGAGGGCTTTGGTTTATTAACAGGCATTTTACTTTTGTACGTTTTTTGTATTAAGGATCAACGTATGATGGGTATGCTGTTTGGTGGAACCTCTGGGATGATGCTAGCTATGATTTGTTTTGATGTGCTTCCTGAGGCACTAAGCAAGGGGAGAATAGAATTAGTTTTTGTCGGCATGGTGATAGGCCTATTATCAGGATTATTAATAGATGATGTAGCCTTTTCTTTAGAGAGGCATACAAAACGTAAGGTGTTTTATGCTGGGAAAATGGGTGTTATTTTAGCCTTAGGCATTGCACTTCATAATTTACCTGAGGGGTTTGCGCTAGGTGCTTTAGGTCAAACCGATGACAACACCCTGATGCAATTTGCTGTTGTACTTGCATTACATAGTATTCCTGAAGGAATTGCTTTAGCCATTCCTTTTAAGAAGGCACAAACCTCCTTAAAGAGTATGTTATTGGTAGCCCTCATTCTCAGTGGAATCATGGCAGTTGGGGCGATGGGTGGCTACTTTTTAAGTGGAATAAGCGAAGGGTTAATCTGTACTGGTTTAGGACTGGCAGCAGGAATTATCTTATATATTATTTGTGAAGAACTCTTGCCAGAATCTAAAAAGCTTTGGAATGGAAGACTCACAACCCTAGCAACCATTCTTGGATTAATGCTCGGTTTACTGATTTTGTATCATTAGTATAGTTTGATTTTTTTTGTATAAACTATTGGAGAAAGATACAAAGGAGGTTTCTTATGCCAAATTTAAGATGCAGTGCAGAGAGTTGTTTATATAATAATGAACAGTATTGTTCTCGCGGAGAAATCAATGTGGCTGGACTTAGTGCAAGCACTTCAGATGATACCTGTTGTGCTAATTATTGTGAGGGACACGGAGGAGCTAAAAATGCAGTTGGTGATCCTACGCCACAAATGGAAGTATCCTGTGAAGCAAAAAAATGTACCTATAATCAAAACTATCAATGTCAAGCGAGTAGTATTGATGTAAGTGGATATGGTGCAAATAAGGCAATGGATACATGTTGTTCCAGCTTTTATCCAGAGTAGCGTTTTTTGAGGGTATCTGACTTAGAGGAATACGGGACTGTCGCGAAATGATTGATGCATTTTACGACAGTTCCGTTCAATTCTTAGTAAGATAGCCTCTTTTATTTGCATAAAAAAGCTGTATTGTATTTAATTGTAGCCTAGCCTATAATATATGGTAAAACAAGTTTATGCAAATAGAAAAGAGGAGTGAGATGAGTCGATTTGAAATTATTTCAGATTTTAAGCCAACGGGGGATCAACCTGAAGCCATAAATAAGCTGTCAAGAAGTATCAAAGAAGGACATAAGTATCAAACGCTACTTGGCGTCACAGGTTCTGGAAAAACATTTACCATGGCAAACATTATTCAAGAGGTTCAAAAACCAACCTTGATTTTAGCCCATAATAAAACTTTAGCAGCCCAGCTTTATAGTGAGTTTAAGGAGTTTTTTCCTAATAACGCCGTAGAATATTTTGTTTCCTATTATGATTACTATCAACCAGAAGCTTATGTTCCACAAAGTGATACGTATATCGAGAAAGACTCTAGTGTTAATGAAGAGATTGATAAATTGCGTCACTCTGCCACAGCGTCACTTTGTGAAAGAAAAGATGTGATAGTAATTGCCAGTGTCTCTTGTATTTATGGTCTTGGTGACCCTATTGATTACACTGAACAAGTGCTATCTGTAAGGGTAGGTATGCAAATGGATAGGGATGATGTACTACGTAAGCTCATTCAAATCCAATATATACGCAATGATATGGACTTCGTAAGAGCAAGCTTCAGAGTAAGGGGAGATACCGTAGAAATTATCCCGGCGGGTATGTCTGAAAAAGCAATACGTATTGAATTCTTTGGAGATGAAATCGACCGCATTGCAGAAATAGACCCACTCACTGGAGCTACATTAAGCCTTAGAGAGCATGTGGCTATATTTCCAGCTTCTTTCTATGCTATCTCTAGTGACAAGATGCAGCAAGCAATTGCCCGTATTGAAGAGGAACTAGAAGAGTCCATCAAGAACTTTAAAGCGGAGGATAAGCTACTTGAAGCCCAAAGATTGTCTCAGCGTACTCAGTTTGATATGGAAATGCTAAGAGAAATGGGCTATTGCTCAGGCGTTGAGAATTATTCAAGACATCTATCAGGAAGAGCAGAGGGAGAAACGCCATTTACCTTACTAGATTACTTTCCAGAGGACTATTTGATGATCATAGATGAATCCCATATGACACTTCCACAGGTAAGAGCCATGTATAATGGAGATAGGGCAAGAAAGACAGTTCTTGTGGATTATGGGTTTAGATTGCCATCGGCTCTTGATAATAGACCACTTAGGTTTGAAGAGTTCGAAAAGAAAATCAATCAAATTTTATTTGTATCAGCAACACCTGCTCAGTTTGAACTTGAACATTCGCTTGAAATTGCAGAGCAATTGATTCGTCCAACAGGTTTACTTGACCCGCCAATTGAAATTCGACCTATTCACGGACAAATAGATGATTTATTAGGCGAGATTAATAAGATTACGCCAACGGGTGACAAAGTCATGATTACCACCTTGACTAAACGAATGTCTGAAGATCTAACGACTTATCTGCAAGAAGCGGGGGTGAAGGTAAAATATCTTCATTCAGAAATTGATACCCTTGAGCGAAATGAGATTATACGTGATTTGCGTCTAGGTGTATTTGATGTTTTAGTGGGAATCAATTTATTAAGAGAGGGATTAGATATTCCAGAGGTATCTTTAGTGGCTATTTTGGATGCAGATAAAGAAGGCTTTTTGCGTTCCGAAACCTCTTTGATTCAAACGGTAGGACGAGCCTCTCGTAATGCTAAGGGGCGTGTTATTATGTATGCTGATCGCATAACACCCTCTATGCAAAGTGCTATTTCAGAAACTACAAGGCGTCGTCAGATTCAAGAAGCCTATAATGAAGCCCATGGTATTACGCCGCAAACAATTAAAAAGAAGATTAGAGAACTTATTATCGCATCTAAAGTAGTTGACCAAGAAAAAGAGATTTTTTCTGAAAAGGATCCCGAATCAATGAGCAGGGAAGAACTAGAAAAGAATATGAAAAAGGTAGAAAAAGATATGAAAAAAGCTGCTACTCAATTGGAGTTTGAGAAGGCTGCTCAGCTTCGCGACATACTTATCAAGTTAAAGAAGGCCTATTTAAAGGCATAGATAAGAACCTAGATAATAATTAAGAAATGCCCTAAAATCAGTAGAGGTACTAGATCTTAGGGCATTTTATTCATTTTTATAGTGGTATTAGATTTTGTTAGCAAGTGTAATAGGCAATACCCAGACTACCAGGACCAACATGAAGTCCAATAACAGGACCAATAGGTTGCACTGGAACAGGGCTACCAAGCTTGCCTTCAAGTGTCTTTGCAAGAGCCATACCTTCTTCCTCACAATTGATGTGGTGGACGATAACCCCCCCAAGCTTTTTACCTTCTAGGTCACTAAAAAAACCAGTGGTTAGTGCCTCTAAAGCTTTTTTCTTTGTACGTACCTTGGTGAAAACATCCGTTTTTCCATCCTTAACTGTTAAGATAGGTTTGACTTGAAGTAGATTACCAATAAGTGCAGAAGCACTACCGATGCGGCCACCTTTTTTGAGGTAAGTTAAGGTATCAGGTGTGAACAAAAAACGACTATGGTTAATGACACTTTCAGCAGCAGCAATGACTTCTGACATGATTTTGCCTTGACGAGCAGCCTTACTGGCTTCTATGGCAACAAAGCCTAATTGCATACAATTGGTTCTTGAATCAATCAGTTCAATTTCAGCGTCAGGATATTTTTCTAAGAGCTGTTTTTTAGTGGCATGTGCACTTTGATAGGTACCACTCATATCTGAAGAAAGGAAAATACCAAGTACGCTATGACCAGCTAGGATCTGTTTTTCAAAAGCGAGATAAAACTCTTCTGGGGTAGGCTGAGAAGAACTTGGAATCTCTGCTGCCTTTGCCATGGCATCATAGAAGGTTTCATTCTTTAAATCTACTTCCCTATAGACTGTTCCATTGAGATACACACCTAATGAGACAATAGAAATATCATATTCT
>JAEXBC010000250.1 GCA_023457875.1 Bacillota bacterium
TAAGTTATCCTACTATAAGTTTATTTTTTAGTATTGGATAAATATGGTTAATTGGTGGTTGAGTAATAGATTTTGTAATCTTAAACAATGTCAATAGAAGTTTTATCCATAAACTAAACACTAGTGAGTACAAACCTTTATAAACAAAGAGAAAATTGAGGGGTACTCTAAATTTATTACCTATAAAAAAATCTTAGAAGAAAATGACGGGAACCTAAATGTACCTCGTTATATACAAAAAATTGATGATACATTGCCACAAAACATTGCATCACACCTTAAGGGGGGAATTCCGGAAGTTGATATTGATTCATTAGAAAAACTATGGAAAATATCACCAAAATTAAAACAAGAGATATTTACTTGTGTTGATGAAAAGCACAACGTCTACAATCTTTCTATGTCACCGAATGAGATAGAACTGGTTATCTCTGAGGATGAAAGTATTAAGAATGAAAAGGCAAATGAGTGCGTGGAATTATTTGGAACTTGGAGAAATGCAGTAAAAGATGTATTGTTAAATATCAAAGCAGATACAAATCCAAAAGAGTTAATTCGTAATATTGGTATTGAAATCTTACACGATTTCGAATCGGCACAGCTTTTAGATAATTATGATGTGTATGACTTCTTCCTTAATTACTGGAATGAGAAAATGCAAGATGATGTGTATGTAATAAAGGCTAGTGGGTATGAGGCAGGTCGTGAGATTGAATATGTGTATGCTCAAAAGAAACAAAAAGATGAAAACGGTGATATTGTATCAGTTGACGACACTTCTAAAATGAAATCATTTGAAGGAGCATTAATCTCAAGAGAAATTATTGAGCATGAGTATTTTGAAAAAGAGCTATCTGAACTTAATGAACTGATTGAAAAATCAGCATTGATTGAATCAGAGCTTGATGAAATGCGTGAAGAAGAATCGGGAGATGAAGGTTTGCTGGTAAATGCCTTGAATGAAAAAGGTGACAGTATTCCCAAAACGAATCTTAGTAAGCAAATTAAGGAACTCGAAAGTAAAAAGACATCTTCTGTGGTAAGTGATATCACAAGGTTGATTGAACTGTTTGATGAAGGCAACATAGCTGAAATGGAGAAAATCCTTAAAGCTAACAGTGAGCTAAAGTGCTATGAACTTAGAAATAAAAATGGTTCATTTGGCAAAGCTAAGCTGAAAACTGCATTAAAAGAAGCAAGCGACAATGCGATTATTCCAGAGCTTTACGCAGATGAATATACTGCTTTACTCGCATACCAAGCTAAGCTAACAGAAAAAGAAGAAGCACACAAGGCAGTAAAAGAAGCCCAAAAAGCACTTGATGATTTGGTTCTTTCTAAATATGGTCAACTTTCAGTTGATGAAATTAAGCACTTATTATTCGATAAAAAGTGGATGGCAAAACTTGAAGGTGATATTACGAATGCAATAGACCAAGTGTTAAATGCTCTTGCGACACGTGTTATTTTAATTGCAAAACGCTATGAGCATACTTTAGGTGAGATTGAGGAAAAGACTAATCAGTCAAAAGCCAAGGTGAAGTCTGCCTTAGAAAGGATGGGGTACATATGGTAACTTATCCAGAAGACTGGAAAGCTGTGCAATTAAAGGACATTGGTTATATACAAATGTGTCGAAGAATTTTCCAAGATCAAACTAAAAAAAGTGGTCAAATACCTTTTTATAAGATAGGGACTTTTGGTGGTAAGGCGGATGCATATATTTCAAGAGAACTGTTTGAACAGTATAGAAATATGTATCCATATCCTGCAAAAGGTGATGTTTTATTATCTGCTGCTGGAACTGTAGGAAAAACAGTTATTTTTGATGGACGTGAATCATATTTTCAAGATTCTAATATTGTTTGGCTTAAAGTAGATGAAAGTGAAATAGATCGAAAATTTTTATACTATTTTTATAAATCGTTTCCTTGGAAAGCTTTAGAAGGAACAACTATAGGTAGACTTTACAATAATATAATATTAAATACAGATATTCATCTTCCTTCTTTCACAGAACAACAAGCTATCGCTTCAGTTCTATCTGATTTTGATAAGCATATCGACAACCTAACCGAGCTAATTGATAAGAAAAAAGCAATCCGTGATGGTGCTTTAGAGGGATTGGTTAGCGGTAAGACTAGGATTGAAGGGTTTGGTGGTGATTGGGAAGAAAAAACACTAAAGGAGCTTTGTTGTCTTATTACAAAACAGACTGGATTTGACTATAGTGCAGAAATTAAACCCTCATTAGTTTTGAACAAACAAGAAGGTGTATTACCGTTTATTCAAAATAAAGATTTTGAAAAGTGTTTTATAAACTTCAATACGGATTTTTATATTCCCAGAAACATTGCTGAAAAATATCCAAGAATTCTTTTGGATGAGGTTTGTTTATTGATTTCTATTTCTGGACGAATAGGCAACGTTGGTGTCTTTAATAATGAGCATACTGCTTTTGCTGGCGGAGCTGTTGGTATAGCTAAGTTAATTAACCCATCGTTAGCAGAGTGGTGTATGTATTTTCTAGTTTCTGAACAGGGACAGGAACAGATTTTTAAGCACGAAAAAGTTGGCGCTCAGCATAATCTCACAGTTGCAGATGTGCGTAACTTAAAGATTCAAATACCGCCTGTGGAAGAACGAGAAGGCATTGTTAATGTTTTAAAAAGCATGGACGAAGAAATAGAGTCTATTGAAGTTGAAAAGCAGAAGATGATTCAAATTAGAGAAGGTGCAATGGATGATCTTTTAACAGGCCGTGTGCGTCTTGAATTATGAGGAGGTTAAGTTTATGTCTGTTGATTTAGAAAGAAAGTTACAAAATAAGGT
>JAEXBC010000251.1 GCA_023457875.1 Bacillota bacterium
ACACTATTCTCCTTTATTCATACTTGATTTTAAGATAAGAGACATAATCTTTTCTTGAGAAGCTTCTTCCTGAAGAAGTTCTCCTACAATAGCTCCCTCATTCATAACATAAATACGATCGCACATTCCTAGTACTTCAGGTAACTCTGAGGAAATAACAATAACTGATTTACCTTCTGCAACAAGACTATTAATGATACAATATATTTCATATTTAGCTCCGACATCAATACCCCTAGTAGGCTCATCAAGTATCATAATATCAGGATCTGCAAACATCCATTTACTAAGTAGAACCTTTTGCTGATTACCCCCACTTAAACTACCTACTTTTTGCTCCACTGAGTTACATTTTGTCTTAAGTTTCTCTTTATATTTCTTTGCTACATCATTTTCTAAATCTTTATCAATAATCTTATTCTTGCTTACCTTATCAAGCTTAGCTAAAGACGTATTAATACAGATCGAACTGTCTAATATTAATCCACAACCCTTTCGATCCTCTGTAATATAAGCAAGTTTATTTTGAATTGCTTGCTCAACGTTATTTAAATTAACTTCTTTACCATTTATATAGAGGTTTCCTGTAATGTTTGTCCCATAACTTTTGCCAAAAATACTCATTGCTAGTTCTGTTCTGCCAGCTCCCATAAGCCCAGCAATACCAACAACTTCACCTTTTCGAACATTTAATGAAACATTATCTACAACCTTGCGTTCAGTATAAAGTGGGTGATATACACTCCAATTCTTAACTTCTAGGCCAATATCCCCAAAATTGTGTTTCTCTCTTTTTGCGAAACGATCCGTAAGTTCGCGTCCAACCATTCCTTTAATAATGCGCTCTTCACTAATGTCGTCTTTTTCTTTATCTAATGTCTCAATCGTAGAGCCGTCACGAATAACTGTAATCTTATCTGACACATATGAAATTTCATTTAACTTGTGAGAAATAATGATCGAAGTAATACCTTCTTTTTTAAACTTCAGTAATAAATCTAATAATTTACGTGAATCTGATTCGTTAAGTGATGCTGTAGGCTCATCTAAAATCAGAAGCTTAACATTTTTTGCAAATGCTTTTGCAATTTCTACTAATTGTTGTTTACCCACACCTATGTCTTTTATAAGTGTATGAGATGACTCCATTAACCCAACGGTTTGCATGAGCTTATCTGCTTTATTATAGCTTTCATCCCAGTCAATAGCCATTTTCTTGCCTTGTTCATTTCCAAGAAAAATATTCTCAGCAATTGTCATGTAAGGAACTAAAGCAAGTTCTTGGTGAATAATAACAATTCCTTTTTCTTCACTTTCTTTGATGTTCTTAAACTTACATAATTCATTTTTATAATAAATTTCGCCAGTGTATGTTTCATAAGGATAAACACCACTTAATACATTCATTAAAGTAGATTTACCAGCTCCATTCTCACCTACTAAGGCATGGATCTCTCCTTCTTCTACTTTAAGATTTACATTGTCAAGTGCCTTAACACCTGAGAAATCTTTTGTAATATTCTTCATTTCCAATATTGTATTTGCCAAGTTCAACCCTCCCAAAATAGGTAGTAGATAACAAGGGGGCAATGTTTATAACATAGCCCCATTGATTTAAAGTATTCAAAATATGATGCTATTACTATTGATTAATTTAATTGATCTTCTGTATAGTAACCTGAATCAATTAATAATTCTTTGTAGTTGTCTTTATCAGCAAATACTGGCTCGCAAAGGAATGTAGGAACGATACCTGTTCCATTGTCATAAGTTTCTTTATCATTTACAGGAACTTCTTTTCCTTGCATAATTGCATCTACCATTTCAACAACTTGTTTAGCTAAAGTACGTGTATCTTTAAAAATTGACATAGATTGTGTTCCAGCTAAGATATTTTTAACTGCAGTAATATCACAGTCTTGACCTGTTAAGATTGGGAAATTATCTCCTTGGTAAGAAGCTTGAAGTGCATTACTGATACCGATTGCACATGAGTCATTAGATGAAAGAACAACATCAAGTTTAGTACCATCAGAGTAGTATGCAGTGATAAGGTTTTCCATACGTTTTTGAGCTTCTTCTGTTGACCAGTTAAGTGTAGCTACTTCTTCAAATTTCTTTTGTCCAGAAACTACATTTAATTTACCTTCTTCAATGTAAGGAGTTAATACGTCCATAGCTCCACCAAAGAAGAAACGTGCATTGTTATCATCTGGTGAACCTGTGAAAAGTTCGATGTTAAATGGACCAGCAGCGTTCTTAAGATCTAAAGCATCTACAATATAGTTACCTTGGATTGTTCCAACCATGTAGTTATCAAATGTTGCATAGTAAGAAACAGCGTCTGATTCCATGATAAGTCTGTCATAAGCAATAACAGGAATGTTTGATTCTTTTGCTTTTGCAAGTACTGTTCCTAATGAACCACCATCGATTGATGCGATAACTAATGCATTACATCCACCAGTAATCATGTTCTCAACTTGAGATACTTGAGTTGCGATATCATTGTTTGCATATTGTAAGTCAACTTGATATCCAGCTGCTTCCAATTGAGCCTTCATGTTAGCACCATCTTGGTTCCAACGTTGTAAGTCTTTTGTTGGCATTGCAACACCAATTTTTTTGCCTGATTGTGCAGGTTGTGCAGAATCTGATGTTTCTGTTGTTGGTGCAGTTGATGATTGAGGTGTTGTAGTATTACCTGCACATCCTACTAACATAAATGCAGACATAACACCACATAATAAAACACTAAGCAGTCTTTTTTTCATAAAAATAGTCCCCCTTGAGTTAATTTGTATTTCTACACATTTAATATAACATTAGTCATATAGGAGATTGTTTTTAATATGCTTGATATTTTTGTCTTAGCATAGGAGGTTTTAGTTATGCTTGTAGT
>JAEXBC010000252.1 GCA_023457875.1 Bacillota bacterium
CCATGAAATGGTAAGTGGAATAGAGTAACAAACTGGGCGAGAAGCCCCGAAAACAATGACAGAAAGATGGGTAACATCGGGACAACAAGTGAGAGTAATCCTGTGATAGCTCATGGAATTTTTAACAGAATTAGAAAGAAAAGTCATTGTAGAAAATGTAAAGTTAGGTATTCATCAAAAGCTTAGAGAAGGATGGTACAAGGGAGCACCTCTACTAGGATATGATATTGTGCCTAAAAAGCTATGTGAAGAAAAGCAGATGAAAACTAATTTAAAGGTCAATGAATCAGAAGCAGAAATAGTCAGATTAATATTCAAATTGAATGCAGAAGGTAAAGGATACAAAGCAATAGTAAATGAGCTGAATAATAAGCAATTCAGATCTAAATCGGGAAAACAGTTTAGTATAGGTGTAGTACAGAAAATATTAAATCGTAGACTCTATATGGGTGAAATGGAGCATAGCATTGATGGAAAGATAGAAATAGTCAAAGGAAAATACAAACCCATCATTACAAAGGAATTATGGGAAGCAACAAGAAAAGAAAATAAATTCATCAAAGAAAAAGAACTTGAAAGAGTGTTTGTGCTCAATCTATTACTAAAATGCCCGAGTTGTGGTAGCACAATGGTGAGCGGATCAGCGATAGGTAGGACAGGGAAAAAGTATTACTACTATATATGTGGTGCACATCTTAATAAAGGGAGCAATCGTTGCAAGGCAAATTCAATCCCAGCAGAGAGCATAGAGAATGAAGTCTATAAGCAGTTACATACTTTAATTGGTAGACCAGAAATCATAGAAGCAGTGCAAGAAAAAATAAATACATATGATGTTGATTACAAAAATAAGATGAAAGCACTTAATGAACTCAGTGTGAAAAAAGAAGTATTAGAAAAAAGAAAACGCCTATTAATGAAACAATTTGAATTAGACAAGCTTTCAAAGGAAATGTTCATTCAAGGTATTAATGATGTCAAGAAGCAACTCATAGAAATGGAGCAGACTGAAAGGATACTAAGACAATGCTTGAAAGATAATGCCAAATCAACTATTTCAATAGAAGAAATAAAAGAAGTGTTTCAAGAGCTTATACAAGTGTTAAAGGATCAGGAGCCTAAAAAACTTAAAGAACTATTAGCATACATTATTAATGAAGTAACAGTTGATGAAGAGAAACATCTAAAGGCAGTAGAATTCAAAATAAAAGGTCAGAAGTTTTACTTAGATACAGAGGAGGTTGAGCAGTATGATAAACAGGCTAGATGAACAAAAAGAAATAAGAGTAGCAATATATGCCAGGGTATCAACAGAAGAACAAGCAGTACATGGTTTCTCAATAGAAGCTCAGCTTAATACATTAAGAAATTATTGCAGTATGTATGGTAAGAAAGTAGTCAAAGAGTATGTAGATGCAGGTATTTCAGGAAAATCAATCGCAGGCAGATATGAATTACAACAACTCTTGAAGGATTGTGAAGCAGGTGAATTTGACGAGGTTCTAGTGTGGAAGATCTCAAGACTGGCAAGAAAGGTCATAGACCTGCTAGGAATGGTAGAGCAATTTGAAAAGAATGGTGTTGTCTTTCGCTCCTTCTCAGAGAACTTTGAAACAGAAACGCCAATGGGTAAGTTTGCGCTTCAAATGATGGGGGCGGTTGGTGAGCTTGAGAGAAACACGATCGTCGACAATGTGAAGCTAGGCATGGCACAAAGAAGCAGACAAGGCAGATGGAATGGCGGCATTTGTTTAGGGTACAAAAGTGAAGCAGTCAATCCTGACAATTTCGATGATACAAGATTAGTCATTGTACCTGATGAAGCCATCATAATAAGGAAGATATTCAATTCATATGCAAGTGGAAAGGGGTTAAGAGCTATTGCTAATAGTTTGAATAAGGAAGGCTACAAAACTAAAAGAGGTAATAGTTTCAGTACAGCTTCTATAAAGGAAATCATATTAAATCCCTTATATGTAGGTAAAGTTAGATTTAACCGCTATGAGAATTGGAGTGAACGTAAACGCAAAGGAAAAAGTGAAAATGCCATCTTGGCTGATGGTGTACATGAACCGATCATCACACAAGAACTATGGGATCGGGTACAAGCTATTCAACAATCAAAAGCAGAAAAGCCAATGAAGAACTATGAAGGCAGCTATGTACTGACTGGACTTATGAAATGTCCATTTTGTGGATCTACAATGGTAGGAACAAGAACGGTCAACAAGCTGAAAGATGGTACAAAGAAAATTCTTAGATATTATTCATGTGGAGCAGCCAGAAGTAAGGGAGCATCAGTTTGTGGCTTCCATAGTATTCGAGCTGATTATGCAGAGCAATATGTACTAGATAGAATCAATGAAGTAGTGACACATCCTAAATTATTAAAGAAGTTGGTTGATAAGGTGAATAAGCATAAGAAAGAAATGATCAAGCCATTGCAAGAAGAACTTGAAGCAAACAAGCAAGCGATAGAAAAAGTAAAGGCTAGTCGAGATAAATACTTGAACCTATTTAATGAAAAGCTCATTGATCAAGAGCTGCTAGCAGAGAGACTTCAAGAGCTGAACCTAGAGTTTGAAAGGCAAGTCAGTCGTCAAAATGAGTTAGAAACAAGCCTCAAGGGTTGCGACTCAGAAGAGCTGTCCTATGAGTATGTGCAAGAGGTCATGAGTCACTTGAACGAAATCTTGAAGGACATGCCTAATGATGAAAGAAAAGCATTCTTCCATATGATAATAGAAGAAATAGTAGTAAATCAAGAAAAGCAAATAGAAATGATAAAGCTGAAAATAGATGAAGAGGTACAACGAGACCTTATAAAGCAATCCCTATCCGAAAAACAATCGGATAGGGATATTTTAATGTGTAAAGACGTATTTTTTAGGATTGACCTTTAAAATTAATCAATAAATTATAATAAATTCAAAAAAACGTTGCACGTATTGAAATACGTGCTATAATTAAAGGCGTAGATGAGATTTACAGAATACTCATAAGTAAATATTGATGTGATTAATTTACGAATGGTAAATGATTACCTAATTAATATTTATTTAGGAGGATAAGATATGAAATCAAAATCTACAAAAGAAGTAATACATAAGTTACAAAAAGCCGAATGGAAAAAAGTACGTCAACATGGAAGTCATGCTATCTATAAGAAGGATGGCAAGATTACAGTTGTAAAAGTAACTGCAAAGGAAATTCCACTAGGTACTCTTAGGAGTATTCAAAGACAGACAGGGGTTAAATTTTAACTCCTGTTTGTCTTTTATGAAAAGGAGAATAAGTATGAGTGATAGGTATATTTTTCCCGCTGTATTTACAATAGACAATAACATCATATATGTAAGATTTCCAGATATAGAGTATTGTGTTACTGATGGAAAAGACCAAGAAGAAGCGTTTTTAAATGCAAATGAAGCCTTAGAATTATGTTTATATGATATTGAATGTGAAGGAAAAAAGATTCCTAAGCCAAGTAGTATTAGTGAGATTAAATTAGAATCAAATGAGGTAATTGTATTGATTAATATATGGATGCCTTTAGTAAGAGATAAAGTCAAGAATATATATGTAAAAAAAACACTTACAATACCTAGGTGGTTGGATGAACAGGGCAGGGAGCAGAAGATAAACTTTTCTAAAGTATTACAAGAAGCGTTAAAAAGTAAATTAGGGATTAATTAAGGTGGGATATATATGAGGAGTATTAGTTTATTTAAAGAAAAGGATGACATTATTAATAAAAGTATACAAGAACAAATGAATTATATTTTTAAGGATATAGAGAGCTTAGCTAATCAGTATATACAAATTTATGATAAAGTATATGAGATGCATTTTGAAGAGAGTCAATTAAAAATGATTTATTTAGCTATATTAAAGCTTGTAGAAGATGTTGCATTACTTGAATATGTTACTTCTCTTAAGGCGGAACAAGTAACTAGAGTGAGTATACCCTTTTGGGCTGTAATAAAGCAGATTTTAGTTACGGTAAATATCCTTCGTGAAGGCATGTACAAATTAAGTATAGAAAGTTCAATGAGCAAACAAATAGTTGAGAAAATGAAGGATTTTTTAGAAGATGATTATGTGTTAAAAATTAATAATATAAGAAATTTATTAGTACATGCTGATGATATTATGTATAATGGAGGGTTTCAAGAACTTATTAATTTATTTAGTGCAACAAAGGTGTATGCAGTAATAGAGAAAAGTTTTAGTATCATAAAAGAACTAAACCAAACTAAAGATGGTATAAAGAATAAAAGTACAAATAATAAAATTGATAAGATAAAGATACTTATAAAAGAAAATAAACTTGAGGATAGGCAAAAACTAAATGAAGAGATAACAGATAAAAATATTGAGATATTCATTTATTACGAATTGTTAGTACATATAAGAGAATATAAAGAAAGATATTTTAGAGCTATTGATGAGAAGCAGTTTATTACTTTATCAGATGTAAATTCAAAGATTATGAATATTAATGGTATTATAAGTTTAATACTGAATCCTACTCGTTCTCTAAAAAAAACAAAGTGTACTATGATACATAGTATTAGTGAGAAAAAGAGATATCAGGAGTTCTTTAGTACACTCATGTGTTATTATGCTTTTGACTATATTTACTCCGTATATGATAAATTACCAAGATTACTAAATAATAATAAAGAGCAATATTTTGCTGAATATATCAAGAATGATATAGGTATAAGAAATTTAATTTTTAAAGGTAAATATGAAAATTATTACTCTATACTTAGAAAGATTAGAAACCTGTATGTCCATGAATTTTTAGTTTTGGATTTTTGTGAGCATCGAGAAGATGTTTTAGATATACTATTTGTGAATTATTATTGTTTACTTAATATGGTTTGCAAGGTGGATGAGGAATTTTTGGATAAATTAAATGACAGGGGATACTATATACCAGAAAATGTTCATCGTGAAATTGAAGAAAGTTTAATGAAAAGGGTTTTTGTGGTAAATAAAGAAAAATACTAGAAAGTAGATAAGAGAATATTAACTAATAAACCGCCAGTTATCTAGGTGAGGAGAACCGTACCATAAATAACTCAGATAATAGATATAAAGCTGATAATCAAGATTTTAATAATATTATTAGGAAAAGAAACCGTAATACAAATAGAATAAAAGAGGAGGTTACGTAAATCTCCTTATTTTTTCCAATATGAAAAAATAGATTTAGTAAATGATTATAATTTGGCTAGGATGATTGCCATAGGATATAAAATACAGTACATCGCTATATGAAACTACTAGGTCTTAAACTTATTAGATTAAAGAAAAAAGCTAAATATGTGAAAGAGATTTGTCATACGAAATTTAATAACCTTTTAAATAGGGGTTTTACTGCGGATAAGCCTAATCAAAGATGGTATACAAATTTTACTCACCTGAAGTTAATAGATGGTTCTAAACGCTATAATGGTAGTATCTTTTTGTAATGTATATCCAGATAAATTTCAAAGAAGCATTAATAAGAATATACCAGATCAACTTGTTAAGCATGTAGTTTGTATTGAACCTTTTGAAGGTAAAGCACCATTTACTAATGCTAAGACTATAGATTGGTTAAATGCTACAAATATGACGGGGTTTATTCATGCTATATGCCATTAGATATAGACGCTTTGCTTATAAATAAACACTAAAGGAGGAAAAAGTGTATACTTGTAGGCAGAGCTTATTTTATGTGCAAATTTATTGGAATAGCATTTATAAAAATAAGCTGATTAATAGAAATAATAATTTGAAATAAAAATTTGCATAAATTGTGACCATTATAAAACTTACCGTGTCTAAGAAGTAGAAAAGGGGTGAGAAAAAGCAATGACAGACTATGAATTGGAACAGATGATGAATGCATACGGAGCTTACATTGCACGTACATGCTATATCTATTTAAAAGACTGGGCATTAGCTGAAGATGCTACACAAGAAGTTTTTGTTAAAGCGTATAAACATAATGAGGAATTTAGAAGAGAATCAAGTCAGAAAACTTGGCTTACTAGCATTGCTATAAATGTTTGTAAAAATTACGTAAGAACCAGCTGGTTTAGAAAAGTTCAAATTGGAATTGAAAAAGTTGAAACATATAGTACCTTAGAGGATGAACTGATTAATCAAATAGGTCAGAGTGATTTACTTAAACAAGTAATGGATTTGCCACTCAAATATCGTGAAGTCATTTTGTTATATTACTATCAAGATTTTAAAGTCAATGAAATAGCAAACATACTTGGTATAGGAGAAAGTAGTGTCAAAATGAGACTGGCTAGAGCAAGAAAAAAGCTTAAAGATGATTTTGAGGAGGAATGTATATATGGATGAGAAATTACTTAAGAAAGAAATAGATACATATTTAGAACCAGTAAAATTATCCGATCAAATGAAAAGAAATATCCGATTGGCATGTAGTAAGGAAGCCCAAGAGCGAGAAAATAAACATATGCTAAGACGCTTCTTTAGGTATAAAAAAGTTTCAGTAGTTATGTTATTACTACTCATTGGTTCAGGGACAATGATGGCAATGGATTATACCTTTGGGTTAGGCTTGTTCTTCAATCAAGGAGAAATAGATAAAGTAATAGATAAAGTACAATATGTAGATGCTTCTAGTCAAAATCAAAATGTTAAGATGGAAGTTAAAGAAGTACTTAATCAAGGACATGGAGCGGTTGCTACTGTTCAATTCACAAATCTAGGAGACGAGCCATGGACTAGGGATGTAGTGTGCCGAAAAATAGAGTTTATTAAAGGGGAAAGCGATTATTATACAGAACTATCTGAAGGAATACTTTCTTCTGATGGTAAGCATTTAACCTATTATATTCAAACGGATAACCATTCCGAGCTATTTAGTGGGTCAGAAATTACAATTGAGGCTGAAAACCTTATGAAAAGACAAAGTATAGAAAAGGAAATCAAAATTCCACTAAAAGATTTTAAAGTTACGGAGTTAGGGTGGAAAGTAGAAGCAGATATAGTAGCAGAAGCTAAAGATGAAAGAAAACATATAGAAGTCTGGGAACTTTTAGAGCGAAGAGTAGCAGGTGGAAAGACAGAAGTTATCAGTGAAGAATACCCATCTGTTTTTTTAAAAGGTATTGCGGTTCTTAATCTCAAGGGTGATGAAAGATATAAAGAAGAACATCAAGGAATTGTGCTTTATACAAGAGGAGACAAAGTACCCATTGCAGGCGATGATTCTGTAAAAACAAGCCTACAAAAGCGTGATATGGAACTTGCTAGACCGTATACTGAAGCCGAGATTATCGAACTTACAGATACAAGAACAGGAAAAGTATATAAAGCAGAAAAGTTTGATTATTACGGAGTATATGGGGCTGTATTATTTGAGGACCAGTTAAGTTATTTCCCAAATGTAACAAAGGAGCAAATCCCATACTTAGAAGCTACAAAGGTTGTTTATGATAAGCAAGATATATTAGTAGAGGACACTTGGAAAGTTGATTTTAAAATTGATGGAACTAAGATTAAGAAGTGGGATACAGATATTGAAGTGGATAAGACAAACTTCAGGATTTTGGTAGATGAAGTTTATTTAACAACATCAGGTATTCAATTAAGGGAACGTACTATTCACAAGAAAACAGATGATTTCTATGGATACTTTAATAGTTATTGGTTAGATATTATTTTAATTGATAACCAGAACAAAGAAATGAAGCTAAAGAACATTGGGATAATTCTTGATGAAGGTAAAGATGGCAAGGATGAAAGCTACATATTAACCTATAAAAACTGTGATGAGCACTATGAGAATGATACCTTTATTGATGTTAGTAATATTAAGAAAATCATGATCAATGGATATGAAATCGACTGTCAGAAATAAGAAAAGATAATAAATCAATGGCTTATATGTGGTATATATAAGATAGTTTTAATGAATGATTCCATAGTCCGTATCGTATGTACGGACTATTTTTGTGTATATCAATCATTATGTGTGTATAAAAGGTACCAAAATTGTAAGTTCAGATTATGTTTCAATTATAGTATAATGAAATTGAAAATTTAGAAATTAACATAATGGGAGGCGAGAAATGAAATTAATTAAGAAAGCAGTAGTTATAGCAATAATGTTATTAAGTATGAGTGTACCAATAAATGCAAGGACTTCAGATATGGGTATGTATGTAAATGGGAAATATATTAATTTAGGGGAAAATGGGGCCTATATTGAGGATGGAGATTATATAGAGAAAGATAGCACCATGGTGCCATTAAGAATGATAGTAGAGTTAACAGGGGCAAAGGTAGAATATGATAAGTCTATAAGAAAGATAGTGATTCAAAAGGATGATAAGAATATACAACTAGAAATAAATTCATCTAAAGCATTAATCAATAATCAGGAAGTGGAACTTACAGCAAAACCAGTGATTAAAAATGCTACCACTATGGTACCATTAAGGTTAGTGACCGAGGTATTAGATGCGCATATCAGTTATACGAATAGGGTTGTTTATTTAAGTACATTTAATTATAATGCACCAGATAACATTGTTGAAGCGTATATGTTAGCTATTGATAAAGTATACAAAGATGATCCAGGATTAAATGGGGCTTGTAAATACATAGCAATTGATACTTCACGGATGAGATATCTTACAAAAGCAGATAAAGAAGATTTATTCAAACAAATGGAACGTTATGGCGTAGTGATGGAGACAACGTATGAGGCATTAGAAGAAAAGGGACTTATTCAAGAGGGGTATTTTAAAAATGGTATCTTAATTACAATTAATGATTTGTGGAGTCAGAATGATCAATTGGTATTAGATGTTACAAAGTGGCGTTCTGTTTTAGGAGCAATAGGATATAAA
>JAEXBC010000253.1 GCA_023457875.1 Bacillota bacterium
CCTGTGAACCTATTGAAAAAGCCCTTGATCTTTTTCATTCACTTATTATGCAGTTTAGACAAACAAAAAAATAATATCTAAAATGGCTGTGCTTATAACCCACAGCCATATTTTATGACAAAACTTGCACTTAGTAACATGAGACTCATGATGAGTAACTTCATCAATCGGTATTTGGTGCTTTTCCTTTTCGTCCAAGTGCATAAAGCAATCACAGCTAATGTAGGCAGAAAAAAATAACTATTAAGCCACAAAATCACTTGCCTGTTTTCCCACCAACGAAGGGCTTCTTCCTTAAAAAGATTCATCCCAAAAAAGCCTGTTACAAAGTTAGGCAGCACAAGTGCAGCACCAATAATAGTAAGAATCTGCACCTTAACATTAGAAGCTGCTTGTTCTATTAATGTGGCATACTCATGGACTTCGTCCACTTCATAATTAAGCTGATTAAGTTCCTCCTCTATTTTAAACACCTTGCTGAGTGCTTCATAAATACATGCGCCTTCAAATTCTTCTGTTACCTCTTTAAAATATAACTGATTAATAAATTGTATATAGATTTCATAAATTCCTTCTATAGCCTCAGATAGTTCATACTTAGGCAAGGTGGAAATCCTAGCAATTTCTGTGGATACATTCAGTAAAGTTGCCCTTTGCATGAGTACTAAGGTAATAAGCTGATTATAAAGCTTACTTTCTGCCCATGTTTTAGTGATACATAACAGCATAAATCGACTCACGCAATAAATATTAAACTCATTCTTTAAGTAATAGGCATTTTTCTTTCCTTCCATCCCTTCATTATGATAATTCATTCTTTTTCCTAATATCATTAAGCGTTCTAGCGACTTCGTCATGTCCTCTTGCCCAAGAATTTCCTCTACTAATGCAGCATTTTGATAAATGCAACAACAATACATTTGATTTCCTAAAATGGGCTCAATTAAAATGCTTTCTTCTGAACGATTCTTCACCTTTACTTTAAAAGGCTCACCCAGTACCCCCATAATCAGAGGACTAATACATAGGGTTTCTTTATAGTAATCTAGTGCAAAAAGTTCTTCAAAATAAGTCTCTTCATTAAGGCGTATTAAAACACAATTAGGAAATAGGTCATCTTTAGCTTTTTCAATAGGAAGTATTGGCGGATAAATACATTTACTAAATGAGTTAATCGCTTTGATCTCCTCCACCCCATGATAGCACTTGTTAATGAGTTCAAAGGACAATAGCCCGATGCCGGTTTTATATAGTTTTAGCTTAATGGCATGAATATCTAGTGTATACTTATGTGCCCCAACTGATAGCTGAAAGAAAGCACTTGCATCTAATCGCATAAAATCATAATTCTTAACAATAAGTGTCTCTTCATTAAAGGTGTATAATGCTGCACGTATTGGCTTATAGAAATAAACAAACTCATTATAATCTTGATCATCCTCAATCTCAGAATAATGAGACTTCCAGTTATCTAGCTGCATAAAACATTTTTCCTTTAATTGATGATAGGGATTTGCTAAGCCTACTCGGTGGTGACTCGTTAGCTTCCAGCTAAATGGAAAAACAAAAATATGTTCACTGATATACTCCTTGCCACTTTCCATCTTCTGCTCTCCTAAATTAAAATAAAAGCTCTACTTGAAAAACAAGTAAAGCTTTTTTATCGTTATTTAGTTTGATTATTTTGATTAGAAACATCACTAGCGTTTCTACTTGAACCGCAATCACTGCTACTATTGCTGTAGTTGTTGTTACTAGATGTGCTGTTCTTGCTACTACTTTTGCTGCTATTACTTGCATTGTTTTGACTTTTGTTATTCTGTGACATATTTAAGTCTCCTTTGTTGTAATTTAAGATAGGTAAAGTATTTTCCCACGTTATCTATTATGAACAAAGGATTCATATTTTATTCATTTTTAAATTCAAAATCCGCACATTTTTGAAACCGTATCCCGTTTAGCTACCATCACTTCAATATCTTTTCCCACTATAATATTTTTTTCCGCCAAAGCCGTCTCGGCAGTTAATAAGGCTAAATCTGGCACATTATTATCTTTGCTTAAATGACCTAGCACCGCCCATTCTAAGCCTTCATGGTATAAATCAACTAATACCTTTGCTGCAGCCTCATTATTTAAATGACCCACATCACTTAAAATACGTTTTTTGAGTGGATAAGGATAACTTCCTGCCTCTAACATACTAATGTCATGATTAAATTCTAACAAAATACCATGTGAACCGCTTAACCGATTTGCTATCTTCTCATCAACAACGCCGATATCCGTGGCCATCGTAATTTTTTTATTCTTATACTCAAAAATATAGCCCACTGGATCCACTGCATCATGGTGGATACTATAGGGTAATATTTTTAGGTCATCTACCTCTAAGTATTCATCTTTTACTAAAACATTAATGTTTTCTTCTTTAATGGCTCCTAGCATTTGCTCTTTTAAAATTTTATTCCAGACCTTTTGAGTGGCATATATAGGAATATTATATTTTCTACTAAAAATACCGACCCCTTTAATATGATCTGAGTGTTCGTGGGTAATAAAAATCCCCCTTATCGTCTCTGGCTCTACCTCTATCTGTGTAAGTCCTGCTACTACTTTTTTACCACTAATGCCAATATCTATTAAAAAACGGGTTTCCCCTGCTTCTAAATACGTGCAATTTCCACTACTCCCACTAGCAATGGGACATAATTTAAACTCCATGTTATTCCTCCTGTGTTCAATATCATGAGCCAAAAAAAGATCTATAATAATTGCTCCATGGCTATATTATAGACCTTTTTTCATTTTTTTTCATTATACATTTTCTATACTTATTTTTTGACTGCTGCTACACACAATCCGCCTAGGAATATTGGATAATACCAAATACAAAATCACTTTTCCTCCCCAGAGGGTCTGTATATGTTTAAGAGTTTCAGTGGCATAGGTTAGGTTTAGTTCCTTATCATCTCCAAGATGTTCTAATACCAACGTATTATCCTCCTCGCTCACCTCTTTTACCTGAACAACGGGTATACCTCCCATACCAACACTATTAGCCAGTGTATTCCTTATCTTCTTCCAACCTTCATCGTCGGCTACCTCTGACACCACATAGTAACGCTCTTCTTCCCTAAATTCACACAAGTTGCTTTCTCTCACTAAGTCATAGGTTAAATATTTTCGAATAAAGGAAGCATCTCGCTCTAGGGTACGTATCTGTGCCAGTTTCTTGAAGTCTCCGTTATTCTTTTCATATAAATCCTGCCATATTTTAAAGCCTATATAATAAGGGTTAAGGGCTCCTGGTGTCTGGCAAATGACACCATTATGCACCTTATAAAATTCCATCTGCATCCCTTGATTTAAACCTAACTGATTAAGAATCGTATAATGCCAAAAGGTTGCCCATCCTTCATTCATAATCTTCGTTTCGATTTGTGGCAAAAAATAGCGACTTTCCTGCATCACAATAGTAATGATATCTCTTTCCCATTCTTCGAGCCTTCCAAATGCACTTAAGTATTCTAGAAGGTTATCATAAGGATAGTTGATTTTTTCATTTCGCTCAAAGGGTTTTTCTCTAAAACTATGACACTGATAACGAAGTGAATGGGCGGCATCTAATACTTTTTCTACTGCCTCATAGCCAATGCTCGGATCTTGGATATAATGTCTAATCCGATCTGCGTGGTTCTTAAATTTCTCAATGGTAAGC
>JAEXBC010000254.1 GCA_023457875.1 Bacillota bacterium
GTACATCCCACCTAACTTTGTGCTATACTCTCAATAGAATAATTTTCTAATCTGCTCTTACTGATGGCCATCAGTAGGGGCTTTTTTTGTAAATGAAACATCAATCTACCTCCTTGTAAATATTTCTGACCCTATTGCTTGTCCTATGTTTGATTTTCATTAATTCCTTGTTGTCTGTTACAACTAGCCAGTGTTTATAATCTAGTCCTCTACTTTTAATAAGTATCTTCTGTTTCTTAGTTGGTGCCTTTCCTTGCTTCACTCCTCATCCCCCTCCTCTATTTGCACCTTTACAAATCTTAGTCCTAATATCCTGTGTACCTGGTTCCTACACATCATGCTAGATATACTACGTTTACCAACTCCTGTCTTTTCGGCTAGAGCAGTTACACTCTCTTCAACACATACAGGAAGACCTATATTGTCGTTATCTATAGCCATGTATAATGTCACTTCCTTGCCTCCTTCCAGAACATTTTTACTTGATCTATTAATAGATAAACCACCATAATTAGTGGAATAACTAACCACTCTCCACCTATTGCGAAGTATCCTCTAACTTGATTAGCTTCCTCTACCGCTGATGGGGTTAGCGCTACTCCTACCATAATTGCAATTAGATATTTTCTATTCTTCATTCGTTTTCCCTTTCTCTGCCAGGAATTTATTAATGAAATACTGCTGCCCTTTTCCGGTAACCTTAGGTGCTTTGATGATAGATACATGACCATCACTATGTACATGAGTCCCTTCCTTGATTTGCATGAGGCCTAGCTCCATGGATTTTTGGGTTGGGCTGTTATAATCTGCGCCTTTTCGCTTGATTAAGTAACCATCCTCTCTAAGTCTCTCAAAAAAACGTTTGGCACCTATCTCTATCCCGTTTTGCTTTAATAGTTTTGCTAGGTCACCTACCAGAATAGTTGTATTAGAAACGCTTACTGCATCAGCAAAGATTACTTTAGGTTTGTCCGCTTCAATCTTATTTTTATGCTCTTGATTCTCCAATCTGAGAACACTGATTTGTTTTTCTGCAATTTTCAATGCCCTGGCCATGATCTTCTCTGGACTATTGAAGTCTTTTTCTACCTGGATAAAGTATTTGCGGACCTCTTTGCCTTTTTCGGTGCGTTGAATCATTGCTATTTCTTTTGCCATATCTAGTTTTACTACATGATCTGTACTAGGCCTTCCGCCTTTGGAGTTTTCGTCATTTTTGACGATAACCTCTACGAAGTCTTGGTTTTCAATAAAACCGTACTCAACCATTCTTGAAAACCATTTAGCATATTCTGTTCCTACTCCTAAGACTTTGTGCAATTCTCTTCCGCTTATTATTGGTTCTTGCTGCTCGTTAATGTTGATAGTAATTAAATTTGTCATTTGTTTACTCATACATATTTTCTCCTTTCCGTTAAACTAACTATCTTTTTAAAATCTCGCTTGAGCACCGAAGTTTGACATACAGCCCCCTCACACTTCAAGGTTAGCTTTGTTATTTTTCGAACCTATGTATTTAAGTCCTAAGTGTTTGTAAAATTCTCTTTTTATTTTTTCATCTAATGCTTTGCGCTCTTCAGGAGTAGCTTCTTCAATAGGTTTAACTTTGCCATCAATTTCCAACATAATTATATATTTCACGTAATCGCCCCCATGATAAGCTTATGAAAGTAAGATTTTGTCCTATTCCAATTATTCGTTTTCGGTTTTCGGTAAATCAATTTCACAAAAAGGAATAATTGCAGTTTGCTTAAATAAATACTCGAATTGTATTTCTGGAAAACATTCCTCTTTAATTTTAAATGCTATATTAATAGGTAAACTACACTTGCCATTAAACCTATTCTCTAGCCATTCCTTGCTTTTGCCTATCTTACTTGCCATTGCTTCTGTTGTAATTCCTAGTCTTGCCATTTCTGCTCTTAAATTTGGAAACATCTTTTACCCTCCTTAATTTTGTATTGAGTGTTTTCTTTTAACCAGCTACACACAACTGTCGGTTAGTAATAATTACCGTTTTCGGTAAACTAATAATATTACTGATTTCGGTAAATTACAATAGTATTTCGTAATATTTAAAAAAATTGTCGAATTTTACTAATTTTATTAATAAATATTATGCACTTTTTCATTGACTTTTACTAAAAACGGTAATAAGATAATAAATATAAAAATAAATTACCACAAACAGTAAAAGGAGAAAAATATAAAATGAAAAACCTGGTATCAAAATTAAACAACTTAATGATAGAAAAAGATATTAATTGCTTAGAGTTAAGTAAAAGAACCGGGATACCTAATACTACGCTATCGACATTGCTTAAGGGCAGAACTGATAAATTTGATATTGTTAAATTACAAAAAATATGTGATGTATTAAATTGTACGCTTGATTATCTTATGAATGATAATATTGATCCAGATGATAGTGGATTATACGTTAAAGAAGATTCAAATGTATATTATTTTGATAAAGAAACTGCTCGATACGCTCAAGAGATTGCGAACAATCCAGAGATGAAAATGCTGTTTGATGCAAGTAAAAATATAAAAAAAGAGGATATGCAGCTTGTATATGAAATGATTAAACGATTTAAAAAAGATGCTGAATAAACTACAAAGTGGGGGATACATGAGGATGAAAAGTTATATTGACTATGACACCGAAGTATATATATACTACGTAGATATGCCTTGCTCCGTTGGATCTAACGTTGTGGAAAATCCAGACGGGAGCTACACGCTTTATCTTAATAGCAGAATGACGCACGAAGGCAATATGAGGGGATATATGCATGAATTAGCACATTTAAGAAATGGTGATTTGAATTGTTGTACTAATGTACAAGAAACTGAATATAATGCGCATAGGAGGAAATAAGTATGATAGCTGCTCTGTATATAAGAGTATCAACAGATGATCAATTAGAATTTTCGCCAGATGCTCAAAAAAGGGCATTAATAGAATATGCTAAAAAAAACGATTATCAAATAGACGAACAATTTATTTTTGTTGACGAGGGCATAAGTGGGACAACTGCAAAAAAACGCCCCGCTTTTCAGCGCATGATTGCAGTTGCAAAAAGCAAACCTAGACCATTCGACGCCATACTTGTCCACAAGTTTGACCGTTTTGCTAGGTCTAGGGAGGACTCTGTTGTCTACAAGTCTTTGCTAAGAAAAGAGTGTGGTATTAAAGTTATATCTATTACCGAACAAATGGAAGATGATAAATTTAGTGTAATATTAGAAGCCATGCTAGAAGCCATGGCAGAGTATTACTCACTTAATTTATCCGACGAAGTCATAAAAGGTATGACTGAAAAAGCAAGAAGAGGCGGTGTGCAATCAAGGCCTATACTTGGGTATGATATCATTGATAATGTTAGAGTTGTAAACAATGAAGAGGCCGAATTAGTTAAAAAAATATACAGTTTATTTTTAGATGGAGATTCTTGCCCTAAAATAGCAAAGCACCTAAATCGATTGGGATATAAAAACAAAATAGGGAATGCTTTTTCATCAAGGTATGTTAAATATATACTTCAAAATCCATCATATTATGGTACTTCCAGGTGGAATTATACGAGCCAGCAAGGTAAAAAGACCATCATTAATGATGAAAAGGACTGGATTGTAGCTGAAAATGTACACGAAGCAATAATTCCGAAAGAAACATGGGACGTTGCACAAGATATTGCGTATAAATGGCATAAAGACGTACATTTTACACGAGAAGCTATGCATTTATTTACGGGAATATTTAGATGTTCTAAATGTGGATCTACGTTATCGTTTAAAATGGCGCGCTTTAAGCGACAAGATGGCGGCATAACTATTTCTGATGGATATCAATGTTGTAAATTTAGAAATAGTGCGTGCGATACTGGTAACTACTTAAGCGAAAAAAATGCATTCATCCACACTATGAATATTTTAAATGAAACATCAAGTATAATTGATGACACATGGTCATTTGAAAAAATAAACATAGAGGATAGACGCAAACATGAGGATACAGAACTATACGAACTGCAGTTAAGTAAGTTATATCGCAAAATGGATATTGCCAAAAAAGCATATATAAACGAGATAGATACATTAGAGGAGTACGGGGAGAATAAAAAAGCTATCCAAAAAGAAATAGATGAGATAGAGAAGATATTAAAAAATCACACGCCAAATGATGATGTAGTAAAGGATTTTAAAGAAAAATTAGTTGAAGTTATAGATATTATGAATGATAAAAACATAAATGTGAGGGATAAAAACAACGCATTAAAAAGCATCATAAAATCTATAGTTTATGATAAAGCTAAAGACTGCATGAAGGCTACTTTTTATGTTTAAAATAATTGCCTTATTTATACATTAGGCTCTCCAATCGGTGGACACATTGCAATAGATTCAATAGGTGACAGTCTATTTTCAGCAGGATGACATATATCACAAATACCTGCATTAGGTTTCTCAAAATACTTAGTATCGTTGTTACAACAACATTTACCCATAATTAAAAACCTCCTGTATGATTCTAAATTGGTATGAATCATAATTTGTCGTTTCCAATACTATAATATGGAAATTAAAGTCCTTTGGTGACATTTATGTATAAATTTATTTTCACCCCAATATATTTATAAAAGAACCATTCTTTGCCCATTCTATAAAAAAGCTGCTTGATCATATATTCCATTTTATAAGGTGGTGTTCCAATTGTCCTTTGTCTTCCACTATAATCAAGCTTTTACCTTAATTGATTCTACCCCTAAGTCGGGGGTTTACTGTCAGTTTTTCACACCTACTGCAGCACCTAAAGTCTTGACCATTCAACATCAACATACGACTCAATATAGTGCTTTTTTAGATCATCAGTATAAGCCTCATATTGCAATGATGCCTGACGACTATCATATTAACTACCTTACGATCGATAATCACAGAATCAGTAAAGTTTCCCTCATTAGCAATCGTACAGAAAACTATCAGCTTTCTTCTCCTATGCTTTATAACCTTGAAGGCAAAACTTCTCTTATTTATTTATCCCATCATGTCAATTCTAATGAATACAGCTTCGTCTACCAAAACCTTGATACCCAAAATCTATCCACCTTACTGACACTGCCTCTTAAACCAAAACAAATTAAGTTTTTCCAAGACACAAATGCCATATATATTTTTTATATTCTAAGTGAAGATGCCTATCATCTAGACTACTTAAAAGTCACTGCAAAGGAAGTAACCAAGCATACCCTTTTAAAGGTTACCACGCCTATTTATGACTATAGTATATGCTTACAAAATAATGGGGTGCATAGTGCCTTTGTTACAGAAATTCATGGAAAATATCAGCTTTCCTACCTTAATGGGGAAGAAAACACCATCTATCCATTGACTACTACTTTATCTCCACCTGCTCCAACT
>JAEXBC010000255.1 GCA_023457875.1 Bacillota bacterium
CTTCAGAAATTCTGCCATGGTCCGTAAGCATTCCTGGAAAATGTAAAAATCCAGATACGCCACCAAGCTAGTAATAGTATATTAGCAGTGGCGTATTTTTTGTATGTGTGTTTGAATTGACGCTTACGAAGATAAACAAGAAAATAATTGAAAAAATATTATAAAATATTACAATATCACTTGATTTTTTATAGTACGTGTAGTATAATATATTTAGGAGGTGAGGAAATGAAGGGTAAAATAAAAGAGCTAATCGAAGTAGTAGAAGTACTTGAAAAGCTCTTAATTAAACTAATATCCCTAGTAGGTTGGATAGCCATTCTAACTTACACCATCAAAGGAATACTTAGTTAACACCTAAGGGGTTAGGTTAAAGCCTAACCTCTACAATAAATATATCAAATCTATCCTTCATAATCAACATGAAAAAAGTATATGTAAGATTGGTAATAAGAATATTATCATTGATTGGATTAGTTGCATTTTTGATTTTTTCAGTATATGGATTTATCCAATCATTGGTGGGGTGAAATTGATGGGAAAAAAGACAAGTGAAGCTCAAGAGAGAGCTAATAAGAAATGGGCAGATAACAATAAAGCCTACTCTTCATACTTAAAGAGTAGGTCTAGTGCTAGAAGTTTTATTAGAAATAAAGCTACTATGGAGGATCTAGAAGAGATAGAGCGACTTGTAGCTGAAAGAAAAAAGGAATTAGTGTAATATACCGAAGACTAGGAGCTGTACACATAATTTGTGTACAGCTCCTTTACTATAATATAGATCTATCATTTAATACGTTAAATAAATTTAATGATAGGGATAATTTTTTACTTATAAGACGTATAAGTGCAGATTCACTTATCCCCAATAAACAACCTAGTTGTTTATAACTTAGTTTGTTTTTAGTTTTATATGTGAGTATTTTCTCAATATAATTACCTTCTAACGTTTCATAATACTTATCAAAATATCCAGCGCTTACCCCAAACAGTTGGCACAGCTTCTTTAGATTGGACATTTTAGGATATACATTATCTTTTTCCCATTTCTCAACTGCATCAATATGACATCCGACTAATTTAGCTAACTCATTACGTTCAAGGTGATGAATGAATCTTTGTTTTTTAATTTTTTCGCCTATTGTACTTTCAGGCATATTCTCGTACAACATTTGATATACATTATAATGAAGCTTTCTTAAAATTATCGTATTTTCGTTCAGTGAGCAGGAGCCGATTTTGCAGCTTCTCCAGGAAGAGTTTTGATTCATGCACTTGATCCAGTTTTTATTGTAGAAAAAATTGCCGAGTGCCCATTTTATAAGGTGCTGCCTATAGAAGAAGCCCTAGAAAATACCATTACGCAGTTTAAAGGCTTGGGAGGGTACGAGATACTAGGAAAATGCAGAAGAGGCGGTCCTGTTTTACCTCCCAATGAGAAAGAAGAAGCAAGGACCATTGAACTTGGGAATATGACAGAAGAAGATATGCAAAGGGAACTGGCTAAACCACTTTTTAAAGATAGTCAGATGGAATTTGAAAGCAAGATAAAAAAATATTTGGATACACGCGCCTACCTTAACAAGTAGAAGAAGTTCAAAGAACCCATATAAAAAAGGCATAACGTACAAATGACAAGAATATATATATAACTAGAGAAGGTTAGTCCAAATTTAAGGAATATTATTTAACCATATATACATATATTTGTATATAAAGCCATAGGAGGGGAAAACCATGTCAGTAGAACTGATAAAAAAGCCAATCATTTTAGATGAGATGACGAGGAAGGAAAGTGTTCAAGTAATTAAAGAACGTGATTTGATTGTACCCGACGGAAAGCCAGATATGCAGTCTGTTATACAACTAGATGGTAAAGTCGTAATGGACCAAGTAGATGTGACTCAAGATCGTATTATGTATAGAGGAAGAATAGATGTATGCATCCTTTATAGAGCGGTAAATAACCCTAAGTGCACTTATACAATGAAGGGCACTATTCCTATTGAAGATTTCGTCATTATGGATGGGATCAACAAAGATCAAAGGGTAGATTTTGATTGTGAAATTGAACATATGAGCTATAACATCTTAAATGAAAGAAAAATCAACGTTAAGGCTATGTTACAGATTGAAGTAGACGCAACAGGCTGCAAAGACACCGCTATCATCACTGAAGTAAAGACCGACTATCCTATTCAAGTCAAGGAAGAACAGATAGAAATTGTCAGCTTGGGCGATGAAAAGGAAGATAAAGTCATTGTAAAGGAAGACTTAACCATTCCTCAAAGCAAACCAGCTATTTGTGAAATTCTAAAAACGAATGTACAGATTAAAGAGGATCAAGTTAAGCGCACCGACTCTGAAATCAAGTATAATGGCATGATAGAAGTTACCACCATGTATAAGCCAGTTGAAGATGAAGATGATATTCAAATTGTAAGCCATCGTATGCCTTTTGAAGGTAGTATAGAAAACCAAAAGGCTGATAATGAAGTGTTCTGGAATTGCACGTTAGATGTAGAACCTTCTTTTATTGAGGTGGCAGCTGATTATGATGGAGAGGATCGCATTATTGAATGTGAGTGCATCGTAACTGCTAAATATAGCACATACAATAAGGATACATACGATACGGTTTCTGACATTTATTGCCCAGGAAAAATGGTAAAGACCAAGGAACAGACACTTGACTATATGAATCTGCTCGATAAGATAGAGTTAGCTATTCCTAAAAAAGAAGCTATTCCTATTACAGCAAATCCAGAAGATACGCTGGAAGTGTTTAGTGTAGACATTAAGCCAACCATAGAAGAAAAAAATATAGAAAATGGCAAACTTGGCATTAAAGGACTCTTAGAGATCAAAACAATATGCATCAACAAATCTGAAGAGGGTAATGACATTAATACAATGGTTAATGTGGTACCTTTTAGTCAAGAGATGGATATAAAAGAAGTACCAGGTAAGGCCTATGTTGCTTCAAGTGTAGAGGCTAAAGATGTCAATGTATACGCTCAAACCAAAAAAGAACTGGTGGTAGAGTATATTTTAGATTACGTTACAGAGCTTTTTGGGGCAGCAAGACTCAATGTATTAGAGGAAATTGATATAGAGAATATGTCAAAAGAAGAAATGGATGCCTTTCCAAGTATGACGGTTTACCAAGTAAAAAAAGGAGATACCCTTTGGAATCTGGCAAAACGTTTTAACACAACAGTAAGTGACATTCAAGAGATTAATGGTATTGATATACCTGAAAATCTCAGAGAAGGACAAAAAATAATTATTCTTAAAAAAGTAAGATTTTAATAGATGACATGATATAAAAGAGTCTGCTACACGAATGGGGGTGTAGTGGGCTCTTTTATTAAGCCTTATGTATCAATACTTACAAGCATTAGCAAAGAAAAATAGGTTAAAGAAAATAACACCTCATCTCAAAAAAGAGACAAAATCTTTACTCTGCATATTGTATACAATAAGTGCATTCTCATTGACTTTGTATTTTATTAGTGTTTATAATAAGGAAGAAGTTATTTTTATTAAGGGAGCATATTATGAACTCAATTATATTGAAAGCAAGAGCTAAGATTAATTTAACACTTGATGTAGTTGGGAAAAGGGAAAATGGATATCATGATTTACAAATGATTATGCAGAGTATAAATTTACATGATACTATTCAAATTCGTAAAACAAAAACTGAAGGTGTTCGCTTGACAGCAAACTATTCGTGGCTACCAACC
>JAEXBC010000256.1 GCA_023457875.1 Bacillota bacterium
CAGTAGAAGAAGCCTTTGAAATGATTCAAGATGCTTTTGATTACTCAGAAAAATACCATACTCCTGTTATCTTTAGACCAACCACCAGAGTATGTCATAGCTGCGCCGCTATTGAAATGCCAGAAAAGGTGTCTCCAAAGGAGGCTGAAGGCTTTGAAAAAGACCCTAAATGGGTGATTTTTCCTAGATTATCTTATCAAAATCACTTGATGATAGAAGATAGAAACGAAGTCATTAGCGAAGATTTTTCTACCTATCGATTTAATACCCTAACTGGCAGCGGAAAGAAGGGTATTGTTACAGGGGGCGTAAGCTATACCTACACCAAGGAAGTATTGAGCGAACTAGAAAATAAGGGGCCTGCAGCGTATAAATTATTTAAAGTATCAACGCCTCATCCTTTCCCCGAAACACTAGCCCTAGAGTTTCTAAAGGACCTAGAGGAAGTACTGGTTGTTGAAGAACTTGACCCTGTTATAGAAAAAGAACTTCTAATTTTATGTGGCAAACATCATTTGCCTGTAAAGATAACAGGAAAACTCACTAGAACAATGAACAGGGCAGGAGAAAACTCAGTAGATGGACTTAAAGAAAAACTTTATGCCTTTTTAGAGGTACCTTATCAAAAAGAAGAGGATATAGAACTTCCACCTCTGCCTGTAAGACCACCAGTGCTCTGCGCAGGGTGTCCTCACCGTGCTTCCTTCTATGCTGTAAAGAAGGCAATGAAAGGGAAGAAGGCAGTTTTCTCAGGAGACATTGGTTGCTATACCTTAGGCAATGCAAAACCCCTTGATATGGTAGATACCTGTCTCTGTATGGGTGCAGGCATTACCATTGCCCAAGGCCTACACCGAGTAGAGCCTGATACCCTTAACTTTGCTTTCGTGGGTGATTCAACCTTTTTCCATACAGGAATTCCTGGCGTAGTGAATGCCCTCTATAATGAAACGGATATAATTCTTGTTGTACTAGACAACTCCACAACGGCCATGACGGGCAATCAACCTCACCCAGGCCTTGGAAAGACCATGATGGGAGAAATCTCTGAGAAAATTAGCATTTATAAGGTATTAGAGGCATTAGGCGTAAAACACATTGAAAGAGTGAATCCTTTCCATCAAGAAGAAGCCATTGAAGCTGTTAATCGAATAGCTGATGAGCGTGGCGTGCGCGTTATCTTATTTGAAGCACCTTGTATTGCAGTTGCAAAACCTACTACGGATGTGACCCTAGATGAGAATAAGTGCGTGAAATGTAAAGTATGTGTCAAGGAGTTAGGCTGCCCAGCCCTTGTATTAGATGAAGGAAGAGTAAGTATAGATGCAAAGCTTTGCACAGGTTGCGGTATTTGCGTGAGTGTCTGCAAGTTTGGCGCAATACAAGTAGTTGGAGGTGATGCAAAATGATTAACTGCTTAATTACAGGAGTAGGTGGACAGGGGACGGTTCTCGCTTCAAAGCTTATTGCCAAGGCAGCGATTAAGGAAGGCTATGAGGTAAGAACTACCGAAACAATAGGAATGGCTCAAAGAGGCGGAAGTGTAGTGAGCCATGTGCGTATGGGAAAAGAGATTTTTTCTCCTCTTATTTCAAAAGGAGAAGCAGATATAATCATTGGCTTTGAGCCAGCAGAGGCAGTAAGACTGTTGCCACTTTTAAAGCAAGGCGGTGTGATGGTGGTTAATAGAGATGCAGTTAAACCCACAGTTAATCCCGATGCTTATAGAAGTGAAGAGATGATTGATTTCTTAAAGGAAAAGGTGGAAAACCTAGAGATCGTTGATGGAAATGCCCTTTGCAAGGCCTGCGGTAATCCCAGGGCACTTAATATTGTTCTAATTGGAAGAAGCCTAAGGCTAGGAGTGCTACCGTTTACAAAAGAGGATATCGCAGAGGTGATTAAGACTTCCGTGAAAGAAAAGTTTGTTGAAGTAAATCTAAAAGCGCTAGAGCTTGGATATAAGGGGGAGTAGGAAATGAAAGAAGAGCAGTTTTTACAAATTCAGCAGGTGATTGATAAAGTATTAAACTATGGCGGTTTTTATAAAGAAAAATACAAGGGGATTGAAGCAGGAGACATTAAAACACAAGCTGATTTTGAAAAACTTCCTTTTACGGATAAAGGAGATTTGAGAAATGCCTACCCACTTGGCCTTCAAGCTGTTCCTGAGAGTGAGATCATTCGTATTCACTCTTCATCAGGTACTACAGGAACTCCTGTTATTATTCCTTACACCCAGCAGGATGTAGACGACTGGGCAATCATGTTTAAACGTTGCTACGAAACAGCAGGTATCACCAATTTAGATCGCATACATATCACCCCAGGCTATGGCTTGTGGACAGCCGGTATTGGTTTTCAAAACGGGGCAGAGCTTTTAGGTGCCATGACCATTCCAATGGGGCCAGGTAACACTGATAAACAAATTCGTATGATGATGGATTTAAAATCCACTGTTCTTTGTGCCACATCCTCCTATGCCCTACTTCTTGCAGAAGAAATCACAAAAAGAGGTTGTAAGGATAAAATTCACTTAACAAAGGGTGTTATCGGCTCAGAGCGTTGGGGCGAAAAGATGAGAAAGAGAATCGCAAGTGAATTAGGGGTTAAGCTTTATGATATCTATGGTCTGACAGAAATCTATGGACCAGGCATTGGCATGAGCTGTGATCATGAATGTGGGATCCACTATTGGGATGATTACCTTTATTTTGAAATTATAGATCCAAGGACAGGTGAATTGGTGCCAGAGGGAGAAATTGGTGAACTCGTGATTACCACTCTTAGAAAGCAAGGGGCACCACTGATTCGTTATCGCACCCATGATTTAACCAGATTCTTACCAGGAAAATGTGCTTGTGGCATAGACTATCCAAGGATTGATACCCTCATTGGGCGCTCAGATGATATGATAAAGGTGAAGGGTGTCAATATGTTCCCTAGCCAAATTGAAGAGGTTCTCTTTGCGATAAAAGGCGTAAGTAGTGAATATCAGGTGATGATTGACCACCTCAATGGAAAAGACATGATGACTGTATTCTTTGAAGTCGACGACATTAATGATAAAGCAAATATTGAGACTCAAGTAAAACAGCTTTTCAAAGCTAAAATTGGCATCACCATCATACCAAAGGCAGTAACAATTGGAGAATTACCAAGAAGTGAAAAGAAATCCCTAAGGATTTTCGATAATCGCTACTAGTTATCACAAAACGTATTTAAAGGCCTTATCAAAGGGTTGTTGCACTAAGAAGCTGATTGCATGATAGTGTATGGGGTATAACCGCGTACACTATTTTGTAGTATTTCTCTTTAGGGCAATAGCCCTTATTTTTTGTGCGTCAAGTATCTCTTTTTGAGTCTCATATGATTCAGTTCTAGGGTGATTTTGCAGAGGAACAGGTTTGCCTAGTAGGTACTAAATAGAGTATATTTTAGATGTAAATCATGATACTATAGGATAAATAAAAGAATAAAGCAAAAGAATTGGAAAATAAGAATAAATGCAGAAGGGAGTAGTCACCAAGTAGTGCAAATCACTATAAAAAAACATCACATCGGTGGCAATAATAATATGACAAATAATATAATAAACAATATGTCAGCAGTTGTTTTTGATATGGATGGGATACTTTTTGACACTGAGTGTCTTGTATCAAAAATATGGAAAACTATAGCAGAGCAAAGGGGAATAGAGGGAATCGAGGAGGTATTACTAGCTTGTGTGGGCAGCAATAATGTAGCTACCAAAGCTATCTTTTTGGAGCGTTATGGACAAGAGTTTGGATATGATGCATTTAGGAAGGAAGCAGCAGACGTTTTTTATAAAGAAATTGAGGTAAATGGTATTCCTATAAAAGAAGGTGTGCATGAACTTTTAGACTTTCTAAAGGAAGCAAACTACAAAATTGGATTAGCCTCTTCTACCAGATATGAAGCAATTGTAGGTCACCTAAAAGCAGCCAAGATAGAACACTACTTCAGCGTCATCATAGCAGGAGATATGGTAGAGCACAGTAAACCTCACCCAGAAATTTATATGAAGGCCTGTAAAGCCCTAGAGGTACTACCAAGTGAAAGCTATTGCATAGAAGACTCTCCCAATGGGATTCGCTCTGCCTTTGCAGCAGGCTTAAAAGTCATTATGGTACCCGATCTCATCTCACCTACGAAGGAGATAGAGGCGCTGCTATATAAAAAGTTCAATTCTCTTCTACAGGTAAAGGCATACTTGCAAAATAGCTTACGCCGATAGTCGTACAAATAGATTTCACAGAAAACATATGTGAAGGAGATAGAAGTAGATTATTACTTGGACTGATCTAAACAAGCTATCCATATGCCTATTATAATGAAAATTAAACTGATGATATGTATGGGCAAAATATTTTCTTTTAATAGGATTGCTGAAAGCAATATGCTAGAGACTGGAACAACACTGGTAAATACAGCCCCATGACTAGCTGATACTTTCTCAATTCCTTTAAACCATAGAAGGTATGACAAGAACGAAACGAATACGCCGTAATAAAGGACACAAAGAATATTTTGTAAACTGACAGTACTTATAGAATAGGTAGTAGCATCATGGATAGCGAATGGCAAAAGCAACATAAAGGCATAAAAAACAATGATTGTAGTACGGCATAGGGAGGATATGGGCTTGCACTTAGCTTTACTTAAAATGGAGAACAGTGCCTCGCATATGACCGCTAGCATAATGAGTAGATTACCCTTTATAGAACCATCAACAGCGCCAGAAGAAAAGTATGTATAGAGATTAATGGTCAAAAGGCCTATAAAAACAAAGATGACGCCTGTAATGTGATGAAGGGATAGCTTTTCCTTCAGAATAAAATAAGCTAGAAGGACGATCATGATGGGGGAAGCACTTGTAATTAAGCCACTGGTTGCAGCCGATGTGTATTTAAGCCCTATAAAGGTGAATATTCTGTATAAAACAATGCCACATAGGGCTTGTGCTAAAAGAACAGCATGAGTATACCCATCTAAGGGAATAGATTCTTTCTTCACCAAAAAGGTTAAGGGAAGTAATATGAGCATCCCTATAAAGATGCCTAGTTCTGTGGCTAAAAAGGTAGGCAGAGAAGATACCATCATTTTACTTACCACAACAGCACTGCCTGAAATAAACATGGCAAGTGTAATATCGAAATATGCTCTAAATTTTTTAACGTCTCCTGATGTCGTCAACATTTTAACGCCTCCGTTTCTTATAGGATTAACCTGTGATATAATCATATAATTGAACAAGTGGTTTTGTAAGCACCACTTTTATATAAAGAAGAGCGTACCACTTTGAAGAGGTGTTAATTATGTGGATTGTTTTAGAGCGAAAGAGTAATGTGCCATTAAGGCAGCAATTATATACCAAAATGAAGGAAATGATGCTAAATGGTTCCTTAGCCTCGGGGGAGAAGCTTCCCTCAACCAGAACGCTAGCAAAGGAACTTTCTGTCTCTCGAAACACCATCATGGAGGCATACAATCAGCTTATTGCTGAAGGGTACTTAGAAAGCTATCATGGTTCCGGCACTAGGGTTGCTGAGGGTATTAAGCAATTAGCAAGGATTTCTTATTCAGAAAGCGTCTGTGAGCCCCTTACCTATAAGAAGAAAAATGAAGGCTTGATTGATTTTCACACAGGCACGCCAGATTTAACACTTTTTCCGCGAAAAAAATGGGCTAATCTTTATCAAACCTTTTGTAATAACC
>JAEXBC010000257.1 GCA_023457875.1 Bacillota bacterium
GTATAGAAGTGGTTTCTGTATTCACAGGTGGTGGTAGCTACCGAGACCTTAAGAATTCCCATTTAGCGCATTTAAATCTTGTTCAGTGCCATCGTTCCATTAATTATGTAGCTGAGATGATGCAAGATAAATATGGTATGGATTGGCTTAAAGTTAACTTTATCGGTGTCAAATCCAGTGCCCAATCCCTTAGAGATATTGGTGAGTATTTTGGAGATGAAGAACTAAAGGCTAGAATAGAAGAGGTGATATCAGATGAGGTGGCAGCAATTACTGATGAGTTAGAATACTACAAAAGTAAGCTAAAGGGTAAAACCGCCGCTCTCTATGTAGGAGGTTCCAGATCCCATCACTACCAAACTTTATTAAAGGATTTTGATGTAAAGACAGTCTTAGCAGGTTATGAATTCGCCCATAGAGATGACTATGAAGGAAGAGAAGTTATACCTGATATTAAGCCAGATGCAGATAGCAAAAATATTGAAAGCATTGAAGTAGAGCCAGATCCAAAATATTATAGAGTCCTTTTGACACAGGAGCAAAGAGAAGTGCTCCTAGAAAAAGGCATAGCCCTTAACTACTACGAAGGTATGTTTAAGGGGATGGAAAAGGGCGCTATTATTACAGACGACTTAAATCATTTTGAAACAGAAGAATTTTTAAAGGTGTTAAAACCAGATGTCTTTTTCTCAGGTATTAAGGATAAATTTGTGACACAAAAGGGTGGTATACTCTCTAGACAATTACACTCTTATGATTACAGTGGTCCTTATGCCGGCTTTAGAGGTGCAATAACATTTGGGCATGATCTTGTAATGGGACTTTATACACCAGCATGGAGCTATATCAGAGCACCATGGCAAAAAGTTCCCAGTATTCAAGGTACATTAGGAGGTGAAGCATAATGCTTAATTATACACCCAAAGAAATATGTGATAGAAAGGCGCTTCGTATTAACCCAGCTAAGACTTGTCAGCCAGTAGGTGCATTATATGCTGCACTAGGTGTACATGGTTGCTTACCTCATAGTCATGGTTCTCAAGGCTGTGTGGCTTTTCACAGAATGTATTTAACACGACATTTTAAGGAGCCAGTTATGGCTTCCTCTAGTTCCTTTACAGAAGGGGCTTCTGTATTTGGTGGTGGTAGCAACCTAAAAACAGCTGTTAAGAATATTTTCGATTTATATAATCCAGAAATCATAGCTGTTCATACTACCTGCTTATCAGAAACCATTGGTGATGACCTGAATGCTTTGATTACAGAAATGACTATTCCAGAGGGAAAATATGTGGTTCACTGTAATACGCCAAGCTATAAAGGGTCTCACGTTACTGGTTTTACCAATATGGTAACAGGATTTATTAATTATCTAGCAACCAAAACAGGCACCTGTAATGAAAAGCTATGCTTGATGCCAGGGTTTGTAAATCCAGGAGATATGAGAGAGTATAAGAAACTATTAAATGGGATGAAAGTACCCTTCATTATGCTTCCTGATACCAGCGGCGTATTAGATGGGCCCATGACAGGTAAATATGAAATGTTCCCCAAGGGCGGCACATTAATACAAGATATTAAGGCAACTGGTGATTGTAAAGGAACCATTGCCCTAGGTATTCAAACCTCTGAAGCTTCAGCAGAAGCCCTGAAGAAAAAATGCAATGTACCTTTTAAAGCTTTACCTCTTCCGATGGGAATTGAGGCAACAGATGAGTTTATCCTAGAACTTCAAGCCTTTTCTAAAGAGGATGTACCTATCAGCCTTGAAGAAGAAAGAGGTCAGCTAGTGGATATGATGATTGACATTCATCCTTATACCTATGGCAAAAAGGTAGCTATTTATGGAGATCCAGATACGGTACTAGGTATAGCTGCTTTTGTTCTTGAACTAGGCATGATTCCTAAATATATGTTAACAGGTACACCTGCCACTCAATTTGAAACAGCAGGAAAAGCATTACTTGATAAATTTGGTGTAGAAGGCTGCATAGTGAAAGCAGATGGAGATTTGTTTTTACTACATCAATGGATTAAAAACGAGAAGGTAGACTTACTTGTCGGTGGTACCCATGGCAAAACCATTGCTAGAGCTGAAGATATACCACTCGTAAGAATGGGCTTTCCTATTATTGATCGTTATATTCATTCCTATATGCCATTAGTAGGTTATAAAGGAGCCATGAGAATGGCAGAGCTTATAGCTAATGCCCTTATGGATTATCAAGATAAGCATTGTGAAGAAAAAGACTTGGAAATTGTTATGTAGAATCAAAATCTATTAAGTTCTCCCCTAAAAAGAAGTAGGTATATGCACAGGAGAAGGAAAGAGGCCTATTTCCTCTATCCACTCTTGTGTATTTGAAGATAGCTAGAGGAAGGAACAGAAGGGAAGTGTTGAAAATGGGTTTAATGAATAAAGCGACTTTGGATAAGACCATTTTAAAAGAAAGAAAGGGCTCTATAAGGTTAATGGCGTCTACTTGCAGTGGTCAGGGCATTAAGTGCGATACTGACAGTGTATCTGGCTCAGTTAGTCAAAGGGCTTGTGTGTATTGTGGCGCAAGAGTTGTACTGAATCCCATAACAGATGCTTTCCACATTGTACATGGACCTATTGGATGTGCTAGCTATACTTGGGATATTAGAGGAAG
>JAEXBC010000258.1 GCA_023457875.1 Bacillota bacterium
TATTCTTGTGTTCCTCCATGATGCGTTTTGCAGCTGCCCTATCCTCTGGGTGAATTAAATCTTCCCAATTTCCTATTGTTTCTAAATCTTTTTCATTATATCCAGTAATCTCATACCATCTATTTGAGAAAAAAAATTTATTATCCTTTTCTTCCCATATGGCATCATTAGTTGCCTCTGATATGAAACGGTACCTAGCTTCACTTTGCTTAAGCAGTCTCTGATTTTCTATCATTTCCTCATACTTTTGCCTTAATAGCTCCTCAGAGGCTGTCAATTGTCCATAAGCAGCTTCAATTTCTTGATTAGCCAAGGATACATCCTGACAACTTTTAATAAGCTGGCCTTGTGTGTCTTTTATTTTTTTCAGGTTCAAGTAGATTAATAGATAAATCATAAATCCCGTCACCCCAACATAAATCCATCCCTTAATCACACTAATCAAAGTGATCATTTCTTTTTCATTGATAAGACACTCTAGAATCGTATCTGATAATAAAACCCACGAGGTTCCCAGAGTAATATAAATGATAAATATTTTAGTTGCAATTTTTTTAGGCTCGTGCTTGTCTAATTCTTGAACTGAGCGAACCAGTTTATTTTCTATCATTTTACTTCTCCTTTCGTGGATTTTTATCAAAAAAATTTTTTTCATTTATCTTATAGCAATAAAAAAAGATAGCCTTGTAGTATATACTATCATACAAAACTACCCTTTTTTATTGAATGAAAATTTGTAAGCATACTCCCCTAAAATTTTCGGCTTTTTACCATTATTAGGCTATACCGTATTATTTTCTCGAAACTTGGTAGGCGTTATTCCTGTATATTTTTTAAATAGCTTGCTAAAATATTCAATATCTTTATAACCTAGTCTACTACCTATCTCATATGTTTTTAGGTTGCCTTCTATAAGCAATTTTTTTGCCTTTTCTATCTTGACTTTGGTAAGGTATTCTACAAGGGAAATACCTGTTTTTTGCTTGAAGGATTCACTCAAATAGGTTTTGTTCATAAATAATTTCTCTGAAATAGCTTTTAGTGAAAGATCTTCATATATGTTTTCTAATGCACACTCACATATTTGACACACAATGTCATTACCTGTTCTTCCACATTGCAGCATATTAATAAGTCTACAGATTTTTTCAATCTTACCTACAAAGACTTCTCTCACATCATGAATATCCTGACATTGTATAAAAGAAACGTTTTTAAATTGCTCGAAATCTATAAATTGCATGAGCCACTTCTTGTTTTCAAATAGTGTTTCTGCAACCTCAAACAATACGTTCTTTAATATGCTCTCCATCTTTAATAAATTGTCTCCCACATTGGCAGCTGTCACCTCTACCATTCTTATGGCCACTTCAAGACATTTTATGTCCCCTTCTCCAATAAGCTCAATAATTTGGTTGGTATCGGTTCTGGGAAAGAATACTTCAACTTGTTCTTTTAGGTTTTGTTCAAGATTCTTTACTCTTTCTTGTTCCTTATTTTTTTCCAAAATAAATGCTTTTGCTCTTTCAAGAAGTTTTATGAGCTCATCTTCACTAACTGGCTTACTCATGTAATCAAAGGCGCCCAAAACAATCCCTTGCCTAGCATAGGTAAACTCTGCATAATCACTTAGTAATACAACGCAGGGACACAATTTCTTAGTGACAATCTTTTTAAGTAGCTCTAAACCATCTACTTTTGGCATTTTGATATCCGTTATAACAAGGTCTATCTCGGAAGATTCAAGCACTTCTAGTGCAGCTTGTCCATTTGAGGCTTCTGCTGCAATCATAAAGCCTGTTTTCTCCCCCCATATCTTCAATCTTTTTATCTCTAGGCGCATGATGTCCATATCATCTACAACGAGTACTTTTAGCATCCCTTTACCCCTTTCCTTCTGCACTTTCTACCCAAGAAAATGGCAAGGAGAAATATAGCGTTGTACCTTTATCGACTTCTCCTACAATCCACGTATTACCTCCATGCTTCTGTATGATTTTTTTTACTGTAACTAGTCCAATGCCTGTTCCCTCAAACTCATCGCTAGTATGCAGTCTCTGAAAAATCCCAAACAGCTTTTTGGAGTACTCCATATCAAAGCCAACGCCATTATCCTTGATATAGAAAACGTATTCTTCCCCTGTAATTGTATTACCTATGATAATACGTGCCTGCTGCCTATCCTTTGTAAATTTAACTGCATTAGATAATACGTTGTATATCACCTGCTTCATTAATATTTTATCGGCATAGACATAGGGCAGCTCTGTTTCTATGATGAATCTTATATCTCTTTCAGGGTGAGCTAACTTCAACTCCTCAGCTACTAACATAAACAATTCTTTCATGTCTAATTTTTCCTTGCTGATGGTTGACCTAGAGGTAGTAGAATACTGAAGCAATTTATTAATCATCTGTAGCGTATCACTACATATTCCCCTGATATTCTGTAAAAGCTCCAGTTCCTCTTTGTTAAGTTTTTCTCTAAAATCTTCAACCATCATCCTACTGTATCCATCAACTGCTCTAATAGGCGCTTTTAAGTCGTGTGACACAGTATACGTAAAAGCTTCTAACTCCTTAACCGCTTCTTGAAGTTGACAGGTTCGCTCTTCAACGCGCTCTTCAAGCTCTTCATTAAGTGTTCTAATTTTTTTAATTGCCATTTTATATTTTGAAATATTGTCAAAAACTACACCTGCTTGATTATCAGAGATCTTAAACGCATTTACTAAATAATATGTGTTAGCTTCAGGATAGTAAGTCTCAAAAAGTTCTGTTTGTCCTGTCTGAAGCAGTTGCTCGTAAATGCATAAGTCTCGACACGGATACTCAAACACTTCACTCCAAGTTTTTCCAACAATATCGTTTGTGCTTAACTGCGTATGGTGTTCAAAACCTGGATTGACAATAAGAAACCTGATATCTATGATACTCTTGTCACTTCTAAAAACTGGTTCAAAGATGAAAAATCCATTCATAGTTTTTTCAAAAAGTAAGGCATATTGCTTTTTACTTTCCTTTAAAGCTTCCTGTGCCTTCTCAAGATCCATATACTGCTGTTTGAGTTTCCCATCTGAGATGGTTAACTCTTGATGCACCTTTGTTAATTTTTGATGACTTCGGTACAACTGCTCCTTCATTCTGTGAATCTTTTTAATATAAAACAGTAATATGCCTATAAAAACAATTAAAAGTACAAAAATAGTAAGGGCCGTCATGACAAGAGAACGATAGGTTTCAAAGAATGAAAAGGGTTTGTTAATGATTTCATATTTCTCAGGAAGCCTATCCTCTGATATATTAAATCTTACAAGTTCTTTGTAATCAAAGATATACTTTGTTGTTTGTACTGTACTAATTGGTATCTCTAAGACACTTTCTCCTTGTAAAATGCGAGCTGCTATTTCTCCTGCTGCCTCTCCTTGAAGTCTTCCACTTAACACACTTCCACCAACAGCACCGTAACCCATTCCAAAATCATATAAGTGATAAACTGGTACTTTACTATTTTCGCTAATAAGCTTACAAAATTTTTGAAAACCCTCGATCTTTCCATCTTTATCTGTATAATATGTTGTTATTAAAATAATACTCTCATCGGAAGCCTGCTGGACCACCCTCACCACTTCACCCAGATTCATTTCATTAAGTGTTGTTATCTTAATACTTGAATCTATTTGATTAATGGCTTGAAGGGTCATTTCTCCAGTTGATAATCCACTTTCAGTCTTGTCAAAAATGACATAGACTTCTTTTATATTGGGATTAATCTTGAGTGCTGATTTTAATGTTCCAGCAGGGTCAACATTCTCCACCACTCCTGTGACTTTGGTATGTCCCTTCAATATTTCTGAGACACCCTTCTCATTTACGCCACTAAATACAATAGGTGCATTAGAAAA
>JAEXBC010000259.1 GCA_023457875.1 Bacillota bacterium
TTAATGCTCTTCCCATCGTGTCATCTCCTTGTCATTTTTAATATAGATTATTATCCTTTGATTTAAAGACTACCTGATTTAAGTAAAGCTTTCACATAATTAGGTAAGGCAAAGCTCCCTTTATGCAAAGCTGTATTATAATATTTCGTTTCAATCCCCAAGGCATTCCATGCCGCTTCATTTAAATCCTTAATGGGGTCATACTTTTTTGAAGCAAACCCAAATAGCCATTGTCCAGATGGATAGGTGGGTATATGTGCACTATAAAGCTTAATAATTGGAAAAATGCCCACTATTTTTTCATGTGCCTTCTGCAAGGAATTCGCATAGGTTTGATAATAAGGGCTTTCATGCTGATTGACCAAAATGCCCTCCTGCGTTAATGCCTTATAGCAATTTCCGTAAAATTCCCTCGTAAAAAGCCCTTCTCCTGGTCCAAAGGGATCTGTTGAATCCACAATAATTAAGTCATATTCTCCTTCTTTTTGACGAATAAATCTCAGTCCATCCTCGTAATAAATATGCACCCTAGGGTCTCTAAGTTTGCAAGCTGTTTGCATCAAATGTGCCTCACAGGCTGTAATAACCATCTCATCAATCTCCACTAGATCGATGTGCTCCACATTATACCTCGTCAGTTCTCTAACGGTGCCACCATCTCCACCGCCAATAACCAACACCTTCTTCACAGCAGGGTGAATGGCCATGGGTACATGTACAATCATATCATGATAGATAAACTCATCCTTTTCCGTTACCATCATACAACCATCAAGGGTGAGAAACTTACCAAATTCAAAGGAATCCATAATATCAATACGCTGAAATTCACTTTGAATGGAGTAAAGATGCTTATCCACCTTAATAGAAAAACGCACGTTAGGGCTATGTTCTTCCGTATACCACAATTCCATTTACCCTTACCTCCCTTTTCATGTAAGTCCAGTCATTTCTGTTTTTTCTATCTCATTGACGATATTGATGCGTTCAATATGGATGTCTTCCGTTCCCGTTAAGAAACAACCCTTTTTCTTGGCATATGCAATATAGTCTAATATTTCTTGTGTAATTCTCTCCCCTGGGGCAAGAATAGGAATACCCGGCGGATAGCACATCACGAACTCACTACAAATTGCGCCGCTACTTTCTTCAAGGGCTACAGCGTGCTTTGGCGCATAAAAAGCCTCCTGAGGAGTCATGGCAACAAGAGGATTAATGTACTCATGATCTAGCATACCCGCTTCATCCTTTAAGTAGCACCTTTTAATTTCAGCTAGGGCAGAAATAAGCCGCTCTAAAGCTAACTCCTTATCTCCTACGGAAATAATCGCAAGTACATTCCCAATATCTCCAAACTCAATCTGAATATCGTAGTCATCTCTTAGAAGGTCATAGACTTCAATACCTGCAAGTCCAATGGCTCTCGTATGAATAGAAAGCTTGGTCACATCAAAATCAAAGACTGTATCTTGGTTAATAAGCTCCTTACCAAAGGCATAATAGCCACCAATTTTATTGATTTCTTCTCTTGCATAGCTAGAAAGTTTAATGACGCGGTCAAAGATTTCCTTCCCGTTTAGGGCTAAATTTTTTCTTGAAATATCTAATGAAGACATTAACAAATAAGAACCACTGGTGGTCTGCGTTAAGTTGATAATTTGTCTGACATAGCCTTCACTTACTTCATTATTAATCAGCAAAAAAGAGCTCTGGGTCAGAGAGCCACCTGTTTTATGCATACTCACCGCTGCCATATCTGCTCCCACACTCATAGCTGAAGCTGGAAGCTCATCATGAAAAAAAAAGTGTGTGCCATGGGCTTCATCCGCTAACACTAGCATCCCATGCTCATGGGCAAGCTCTGTTATTTTCGCCAGTGGCGAGCAAATGCCATAGTAGGTTGGATTATTCACTAAAACAGCCTTGGCATCGGGATGGGCCAAAATAGCAGCTTTCACATCCTCATAGGCCATACCTAAGGGAATACCTAACTCTTTATTTACTCCTGGATTAACATAGATGGGAATAGCACCACAAACAACTAAAGCGTTGATGGCACTACGATGAACATTACGTGGCATAATGATTTTATCTCCTCTTTTGCAAGAGGCCATCACCATAGCTTGTACTGCCGAGGTGGTTCCCCCCACCATAAAAAAGGCATGCTTAGCACCAAAGGCCTCTGCTGCCAAAGTTTCTGCCTTCTTGATAACAGATACTGGATGGCAAAGATTGTCTAGTGGCTTCATTGAATTCACATCAATACGCATGCAACTTTCCCCTAGAAAGTCTGTAAGCTCTTTGTTCCCTTTTCCCTGTTTATGTCCAGGCACATCAAAAGGAACAATGCGCATATCTTTATACTTTTGTAACGCTTCATAAATAGGCATCTGGCCTTGAGAAGAATTATACATGGGTCATTTTCCTTTATAAATATAATATTTATACCTCACAAGGTGTATGTATATTAAGTTATTTGTTTAGTAATAATACATAACTTAAAACACCTAGGTAACGCTGTCTTTATAATCATACACCCCTACTGTCTATTTTTATGTCGTTCAACATTGTACAATAACACTTTAAAAATAGCAACACCCTATCTTATTTTATCTAATTATTTTGTTTACATATACTGTACTTTTTTTAAAATATTATTCATTTTAAAAAACAGCGATAGTTTTTTTCATTTTATCATCTTTAAAAACACCTTATATTATAAGCTTTTTTAGCCTCTATATGCATTCATAGAATTTATTACGCTATATGTATTTTTCATAAAAAATATTTTACAAGCAAAAACATTCCCTCCAATCTTTGTGTTTTTCACTTAATCATGATAAACTAATAATAATGATAATGCTTATTTAAAGAAAGGATTTCGATACATGATTACACCTATTCAGATTCGAAGTGTTGTTCTCGGAGAAGGCAGGCCAAAAATTTGTGTACCTCTTATGGGCACCAATCAAGAATCTCTACTTGAGGAAATCAATGCTTTAGCTGGACTTCATTATGATATAGTGGAATGGCGTATGGATTATCACGAGGATATTTATAATCTTTCTAGTATGCAGCAAACAGCAGCTGCCCTTAGAGACGCCCTAGGCGAAACGCCTATACTTGCCACCTTTAGAACCAAACAAGAGGGTGGTCAGCAAGCTTTAGATATACCTATGTATATCACACTTCTTCAAGCTATTGTAGATACACAGCACATTGACCTCATAGATATTGAACTTTTTACTGGTGACGAGATTGTATCTAAGCTCATTACCTACTGCAAAGAAAAAAATGTCCATGTCATTTTATCTAATCATGATTTTAATCAAACTCCTAGCAAAGAAGAAATCATTGCGCGTCTTTGTGAAATGCAAACCTTAGGGGCTGACATCTGTAAGATTGCAGTGATGCCACAAAATCCTGAAGATGTGCTAACGCTTTTATCAGCTACCTACACCATGTACCACCACTACGCTACCCGCCCTCTTATTACGATTTCTATGGGCTGCCTAGGACTTATTAGTAGATTAGCAGGTGGAACCTTTGGCTCAGTCCTAACCTTTGCTGCGGCTAGTGAAGCTTCTGCTCCAGGACAAATGCCTACTAATGATCTTGCTTTTATTTTAGATAGACTGCATCATAGCCTACTTAATGATACAATAAAGCAATAAAAAAAATGAACTACTGCTAACGCTCATTAGCAATAGTTCATTTTTTATTCCTCCATTACCATTTGACTAATCAGTAATAACTGCTGTCTTATGTGCTCAAAAGGTAATGTAAAATCAATCGCACCTACACAAATAGCATAACCCTCGATAGGATAAGTATCAAAATAATGTTCTGTAACAGAAGGATAAATAAATGCTGCTGAAACCTTATCCATCTTGCTACGTTTCACTGAAATAAACAATCTAGAAACCTGCTCCAAGATAAAGCTTTTATTATCCTCACTTCTTACTAACATTTCAGTAAAATAGTGACTACTTACTATCATTTTATGCTTTTTATATCTCAGGGTCATATCCACTAAGAAGCTTCTCTCTGAATCATTTTCTTCCACCTCATTGCTTCTTTGCTTTCTTTGATAACTGATATGAAGCTTGGGATTTTCTTTCATATAAAAATGACGCAAAAACTTTTCATAGAGGTGAATGAGTTCTTTCTCCTTGAAGAAAATACGTTCATTTTCCTCGTCCTCTTCTAATCCCTTATAAAGCAAATAACATAAACCAATCAGCGTACGATAGGCAAATTTATCCTTGTGAAAACGAATACCCTCCCAAGCTACACTACGTAGCTTTAATTCACTAATGTCGTGAAAAGAAAACAACAAATCTTTAATACGCTTTCTCATTGGGGCACCTACTCGCCCTTGCCTAATGATAAATAGCAAGGTAGATTTAATGATTTGATTGTACATATTATCTGTGCTAAACTCATCATAATCACAATAAAGTTGCCTGCTTAGCTGAGTCTTTAGCTTAATCGAGCGATTCATGTCTATCTTGCCCTTAGCCCTAGATAATGGTTCAGAAAAACTCACATAATCTCTAAATAAACCGCTTCTTAACTGTCTATAGGTACTGCGTAACAATAATTCAGAAAGTAACTCAGCTAAGTTCGTATAGCTCTGTTGCTCTATAGCACCTATTGTCTCTTCTTCTAACTCATCAAAAATATAACAAAGCATCTGATAAATATTCTCATTAGGAATGTGGTATTGTGTTTTCACATCAATCATATAAAATAGCCTCTTTTAGTGCTTTTCCATATGCCATCACTTTTTTAGGATTCTCTACCCAATACTCTTCAAGAAGAGGAATGAGTTCACATTCTACAATATCCATAAGTTCTGCATCGCTACCGTTTTTCAAATTAGAAAAGTAGCTATGTCCAATTCTAAAACCTCTACCTAATGCTTCATCTTTATTAATCGCTTCATTAATATTCATGACCACCTGAATCACTTTATCTAGTTTAGTATGCTGAAATAAATCCGTATACTTCTTAAAATTATCTCCAAAAGCTGGTTCAATTTCAATAAAGCTAAAGCGGCGTCTTAGGGCATAATCCATTAACGCAAGACTTCTATCTGCCGTATTCATTAGCCCTACAATAAAAAGATTATCAGGAATAAAAAAGAGTTCTTTAGAATATGTAGTGGGCATTGCAAACTTCTTGTCACGCTTATCAGCTTCTATAAGTAGTAGCAATTCTCCAAATATCTTACTTAAGTTACCCCTATTAATCTCATCAATAATGAAGAAGTAGGGGGTATCAGGATGATCCTTGGCTTTTCTACAAAAGCTATAGAAAATACCCTTTTCAAGATAAAAGCCACCTGATTCGTTCGGTCTAAATCCCATGACAAAATCTTCATAGGCATAGCTTTGATGGAACTGTACCATCGCCACCTTCCCTTCATCTTTTTTGCCGATGAGTGAAAAGGCTAATCGCTTAGCCAAGAAACTTTTTCCAACTCCAGGTGCGCCTTGCATAATAATGTTTTTCTTTCTAGCCAAACGACTCACCATTTGATCATACTTTTCCTCTGAGATATAGGCTTCCTCTAAGAAATCTTCCTTACTATAAGCTACCTTTGCCGCAGAGTACACTGGATCCATATTTTCTTCCGTATCATACTTCTCAGTTTCTTTGTAGGCTCTTTGATAATTTGAGCTAGCATAAGGAGAAATATAATTATTGTCTCTATCATCCTGCATCATCTTGCTCCCTTCTATGGTCATAAAATAAATGTTGTGATTCATATGAATTATAGTTTAATTTTATATTATTTCGACTTGTTTATGTACTTGATTTTATCACAAAATAGCATGATAAACAATGTACAACATTTTGCAAAAAGCACAGAAACCTTTGATGAGCTTCTGTGCCTTTGAAATTTTCATTTATTTGTTTTTTTTTCGTTGTTTAACACATTCCGTAAGTAAGTATTCGATTTGTCCGTTAATTGAGCGAAAATCATCTTCTGCCCAAGAAGCCAAGTCATTCCATAGGCTTGCGGAAAGTCTTAATAAAACCTGTTTTTTCTCCTTCTCCTTTGATTTTTGCTCCATCTAAATCAAGTTCCTTCCTTTATCCTCTAATAGATCGTTCCACTATTAACAATAGGCTGTGCTTCCTTATTACCACACAATATAACTAGCAAATTGCTCACCATGGCTGCCTTACGTTCTTCGTCTAATTCTACTACATTGTTTTCACTTAATTGGTCAAGTGCCATCTGCACCATACTTACAGCACCTTCAACGATCTTTTGTCTTGCTGCAATAATAGCTACCGCTTGCTGTCTTTGTAACATCGCTGAGGCAATTTCTGATGCGTAGGATAGGTGAGTAATACGTACTTCTAGTATCTCGATTCCGGCAATTTCCACTTTATCTTGTAATTCTCTCTTCATAATGTCTGCCACTTCTTGGCTACTACCACGTAAGGATTTTTCACCGCTCTCTTCGTTTTCAGCAGTGTCATAAGGATAACATCTAGCAACATTACGAATTACAGCGTCGCACTGAGTTGAAATATAAGCCTTATAATGATCCACATTAAACACAGCTTGAGTTGGGTTTTTAACCTTCCAAACAACAACTGCCCCAATCTCAATTGGATTACCTACCTCATCATTTACCTTCTGTTTACCATTCTCTAATGTAATGGCCTTTAGTGAGATTTTCTTTCCACTAGTATCCATTGTAGCAGTTTGCCCATTTGAAGGCGCTCCTACTTGTGTAACCAGAGGTCTATAAGTTGGATTAATCTCTGAACAGAAAGGATTCACCCAATAAAAACCTTCCTTCTTCATTGTCCCCACGTATTCTCCAAATAATGTAAGCACTAAGGCTTCATTTGGATTAAGCACTTTTAGACCACAAAGTAAAATAATACTTGTTGTAAACAATGCAACACATAAACATATACTTACTACCCCAAGTGCCACTGACTTTTCCACAAGACCGGCACAACTCATAATAAAACCTACGATTGAACCTAGCATAACAAGTAGGCTAAGTAGTAGCATCCCCATGCCACTCTTTGTTTTCATTTCTTTCTCTTCGTATGTAATCTGTTTTTCTTCCATTTCCTTCACTCTCCATAAATATGTTTTTGATATCATTTTAATATCATATTGCTTAACAATAATATATAACTATTTATTCCATCTGTCAAGAGTTATAAGTATCTTTCCTCATGTGTCGCTTATTTCAGCATACAAAAAGCATTCAATCCTATTGCTAAGACTGAATGCTCTTCACTATAACTAAATATTATATTTTCTCTATCATAGGTTTTATTTCATGCCTACTTGAAATTCCTTTTCGTCTTCCATACACATTTTGAGGATACTCTCTCGCCCACTCTTCATTGCATCCGGAATACTTCCACTTGGTTGTGTCCATTGACCTGCCATGTAAAAATTTTTGAGCCCAGGTAATGAAGTGGGTATTTTATCTGCCCCAAAGCCCCACCAACCCAAATAGGAGCCTTTCCAAACGCCAGTATAGCGATTATAGGTTACCGGTGTTACAACATCAGTAGCTTGAATCTTGCCCTTTATTTGTGGAAACCTACTTTGGACTGCTTTTATAAACGCCATACAAATCCTTTCCTTTTCAGATTTGTACATTTCGGCATCATTATATAGCTTTTCCCAATATGCATAATCTGTCTTGATGATTGAGGTTATGACCGATTTACCAGCCTTTGATATCCTATGATCATAGCAAAAATGCTTAAAAAACAAATAGGTATTAGCTGTATTACCGGCAATTAGGGGATTATCAAGCTTGATTGCCATGCTATGTGGCTGATTGGACAAATCATAATCAATGCCCAAGGATACTTGCATTGAGGTAGGTAGAATTTTATTATTATCAAAAGAATTTTTTATTTTGCTATCTACATATTTTCCCTGCAAAAGGTCAAATAGCGTCCTATATCCATCTATTGTAGAAAGGATGTAATCAGCATAATGTTCAGAGCCATCTATTAATCTTATGCCTATTGCCTGATGATCCTTTACTATGATTTCTTTAACTTCTGATTGATAATTTATTTTTCCACCTAAAGAAACATACTTGTTTTCAATCCTACGCGCAAATTCCCGTGAACCCCCAACAGGCCAACAGGCATCCTTTCTGTTATAGAATGAAAGCCTAGCAATCAACCCTCCAACACAATAATCTTTTGCGTCTAGTGGTAATAGTCCAACTGATAAAGCCTCCTTGAGAAAAGGATCCTTTAGTTGCTGAAGAAAATCATGCATTGTCATCTCGTTAAATTTGTTGTTAAAAATAGTTTGAGTCGTCTTACTACAAAAAGCACATTTTCTTATGGCATCCGTAAATTCCATAATTATTGATGCATCCACAGGAGATAACTCTATTAAGTGCTTTTCAAGTTGATCTACATCGCTATATAAAATGAGGTGTTTTCCCGAGCCGTCCTCCACTTGCATAACATAATCATGGTATATAAGCTCTGTATTATCAAAGGCGCCAAGCTCATGCCACAAATCGTTAATAAAATTATCTGGATTTGACCCAATAAGCCACTCAATACAGCCGTCCATCAAATAATCATTTCTAGTCCATGAAGTACATAAACCTCCTGATATAGCTTGGGTCTCAAATATTTCTGTTTCATATCCATTCATCGCGCCATAACAGCCTGCTGAAAGTCCGCTGATTCCTGCTCCGATAATAATGATCTTTTTTTTCATATACGTCACCCTTTTTCTTTTGTATTGCCTGAAAAATATCTTCTGTCACCTGCTTTGGTGGCATTCCGTACATCACTCCCTCACGAAGGATTTGCTCAAACATTTGCTTTTCAGGACCATAGCTGATACTTTCTGGAGCGTTTCTTAGTTCCATTGGACGATTTCGTTCAGAATCCATCATCTGTGTACGTACAAAACCAGGACAAACAACAGATACATCTATGAGGGATTTAGATAATCCTTTTTATAATTCTATTGTATATACTTAAAAGTTCTATTTCATCACCCAAAAGTATGAAATAAAGGGTGATTATCGAACCCCCCTTTAGAGATCATCATTCTATCAAGTTCAACTCTTTAGCTTTTGCTACTGCCCTTGTCCTACTATGTACATCGAGCTTTGTATAAATGTTTAGAAGATGGGATTTTACTGTATTTATTGAAACAAAAAGCTTCTGAGATATTTCGGAGTTTGTGGCTCCTTCTTTGATAAGTTCAAGCACTTCTATTTCTCTTAAACTTAGTATTTCTTCTGAGTCTGTACGGACGAGTTTAATTTTTTTCTTGAAACAATCAAGCAAAATCTCAACAAATTCAAGTGTATCCTGCATAGCCTGTTTTTTTAAAATCTTTTCAAGTTTTTTTAGTTTTTCTTCCATCCAGCTTCCTTCATCTAGAAATATTCTTACCAGTTTCTGATCTCTAGACAACCCTACTGCTTTTTCTAATTCAATCATGGCGCTATTGATGTCGCCAAGGCGTTCATAAAGTATAGATCGTAAGATCATCAGCTGAGCTAGTAGACCAGAAAGCTCCTGCTTTTCAGCTTTTTCCAAAAGAAGCTGCAATACCTCTTCTGCCCTTTCAAACTCATTTTTATAAATAAAAACCCTTATCTTTAACATATGAATCTCGGGATAAATGATTACTAGATCATCCTTGATTACCATCTCCATGTCACTAAGCCACTGCACCGCTGTCTCTACATTCCCTTCACGAATTGCATTTTCTGCCTGATAGCTTTTAAGTCTTACCCTTGTATCAAAAAACTGGCTGCCTACAAGGCATTCTTCAGCCTTATGTAGCATATCTATATATTCCATGTTTAAGCTCATGCCATGATAAATTTTGGCACACATCAAATAATTTTCGGCCATCGTCCAGTTATCTTCGCCAGTCAGCCCAAAATCCAGACCTTTTTTTGCCATTTCTAGCGACTTTTCAAGTTCATTCCATTGGTAATATATATCTGCCACGCCTGCGTACAACAAACCTACAGCTGGAAATACACTTTCCTTTTTCATATTGAGGCTTGAAACTAATTGGATACTTTCTTGCTTCGCCTGTCTATACTGACCACGCCATTTTCTTGATGCGCTTAAGGCTTTCTGAGCTACTATTGCAATATATGCTTCTCTTGTTTGAAGGCTTGTTGAAAGACACCTTTCAAAATAATATACTCCTTGACTAATCTCTCCTTTAAAAAGATAGGCAATTGCCATGTTTAAAGTGATGAGCTGGGCTAAAAACTCTTTTGGATTCACACTTTGTAAGGCATTCTTACAATCCTCGATTATTCTGTCAAGATCATCACTTGGTCCTATGAGATTTGAAGAATACAGGGCTACTATTTCAGCGTTCATTTGAGGAGGCAGCTTCTGAAACGCTTGAAGTCTTTTAATGTATTTCCAAATCCCCTCTGTTTTCCCATCTGCTGATAAAGCCCATGCACTATTCATCATCAACCGTGGACTTGCCATCACTATATCATCTGGGAGCATTTGATTCCATTTTTGTAATAGCTTAGCTTCTCCCCGGCAAAGTATATCACCACTTAGCTGTTCAATCAGATAAACTGCATTTTTAAAACTTCTTGCTTTTATGTAATATTCAATTGCTTTATTGAGCTGCTTATTTAATTCATACCACTTAGCTGCCTTTTCAAAGAGTTGATATATCTTTTTTTCATTCAAATGCTCAAGACGTTTTTTTAGAAAGCTTCTAAATAGGGTGTGATAACGAAACCAATTGTTTTCACTATCAAGACCAATCAAAAATAGATTTAACGACTCAATCTCTTTTATCATTTCCTTGCTATTTTCAATATCTAATAAATGGTCACAAAGCCCTAGGGAAAATTGCTCAAGAATAGAAGTATAAAGAAGAAATGCTTTAATGCTTTCATTGAGACTAGAAAACACTTCGTCCATAATATAATCAAATATAAAGCTATTATTTCTGCTAGCATACTCACCCCAATTATTTTCATTCAAGCGCTTCATGGACAAAGCCATCATTTGCATTCCAACAACCCAGCCTTCTGACTCGTTATTGATTGCATCACATTGAGCACAAGACAAATCTATTTCTGCTACTTTATTAAAAAAGCAAGTCGTTTCTTCAGAAGAGAAACACAGATCCTGCTGATTTATTTCAAGGACACTATCAGCAGCCCTTAATCTGGGAAGGCCTAAATTCGGAAGGCTTCTAGACGCTATGAGAAGATGCATATTAGAAGGCATATTTTTAATCATAAATTTTAAATTCTCAATAATCCGCTCATCACTAATAACATTAAACTCATCAATAACCATCAGTAATTCCACATCAAGGGCAGCAATATCATTCATAAAATGAGAAAGGTACAACTTATTAAAGGAAGTTGAACTCTGAAACAAGGTTTTTGCTCTTTCCCTCATTTCACTTGCTACAGATATATTTCTATAAAATGATAAAAAGAAATAGCTCCAAAACAGTTCTGGATCGTTATCCTCTTCATCTAAGGTCATCCATGTTGTCATTAACTTATGTTTCTTTTTCTCTGCAAGCCATGAGGTAGTGAGAGTGGTTTTGCCATACCCAGCAGGTGCAGTAAGGAGTATAAGCTTATAATTTAAAAAGGCATCCAAGCTTTTAAATAGCCTTGGTCGTTTAACTAATTTTGAACATGTGGTGGGAATGTTCATTTTAGTCGTCATTAATAAATCCTCTCTATACACATACTCACCCCTTTATATACTAAAGTTTAGTTGATTTCTTATGCCATTACTTCACATTTTAGTTTCGCACTTACTTAATAAATATATTACTTAATCGCTGTCATGATATTCTTTATATAAGGATAATAAATAATCTAGCAGAACATTAGCGGTCTTGTATTTGACTTTTGGCGCAGTGCCTTGATTCTATTATGCAATAGGCCGCGCCAATACTATAAATTAAAGCAATGCCAATGCCAAACTCTGAAGTGATATATCTTGTTTTATTAGTATCAATTGTCATCACATCAAAGACTTGTTGTATAAATAAGTTATGACTTGCATGAAATACTGCTGCAGTCCATAGGCTTCCTGATTTTATTTTTATCCATACAGTAATAAAGGAAGAAGCTATTATAGCAACGAGTACCATTATTAAGTTATACCAAAGCGGTGTGCTTTGATTATTATAGCTGGAGAAAATAATGACTGGACAGTGCCAGATAAACCAAATCACTGCTAAAACAAGTGATGTTTTAATATAGGAATAGCCTTTTAAGAGTTCTGCAGTCAAAACTCCTCTCCAGCCTATTTCTTCTCCTAGTGCTGCAAAAAGATTGAATAGGAACAATATCGTTGGGATATTGATTATAACTCTACTGATTGGCTCTTGATACAACTCAGTAAGACGCATCCAAGAAAGGCCTCCTAGCTTTGTCACCCAAACAATGCTATATACTATCAAACAGCCTGCTAATGGGATCATAAAACTTATCGCCAGATATTTTACTTTTCCGCCTCCCCATCCAAATCCTTTAATATTTTTGCTATAAATTAATTGTGTGATGATTGCACTAACCGCTGGGACCCACATCAGGCCCAAATTAGTCAAAACAGTCATGCTGCCGCTAATAATCAAATAATAAAATATTGAAGCTAATGCAAAGTTGATAATGAGAAAGGTAATTATTTTTTTCATATTTATTTTCATTTTTTCAGCTCCTTTTAGAGAATTAATCTATCCAGAGCAGTATAGCTTATCAACTTTAACCCTCATTAAACCTAACCTAAATATGACCTTAAATTACCTTTCTGCCTAAATATAAATTTTGTATCTTTTAACTGTAAGTTATCCTAGTTGGTTGATGAATAAGTTGAATTATCAAGTTGTCTCTCTATATTTATTTCAAAAAGTGTTTTATTCTTAGCATCACTTGATAATATGATATTGCCGCCATGCCTCTCTACCACTTTTTTTGTAATAGCAAGTCCAAGACCACTGCCTTTAGACTTTTTAGCCTCTGACCTTACAAAAGACTCAAAGGCCCTATCTTTAATGTTTTCTTCAATACCTACCCCATTATCTCCTATTTTCAGAAGTAAAGATTCGCCTTGAGAGTAGCATATGACTTCAACTGTTGTTCCTGGCATATTATATATCAAGCTATTCTCCAAAATATTGCAAATAGCTCTTTTCATAAGGTTATGGTCAAATTTCAAATAAATAGGAGTTTCACTAATGTAAACTTCCAAGTTAAAACCTAAGTTATTAAATTCTACATAGTATTCTGCTATGAGGCGTTTTAACCACTCGCAAAAATCACTTTCGGTTAAGTTTAGTGCATATTCTAAGTCCTCTAGCTTTGAAAGCTGAAATAAATCTTCAATAAGCACCGCTGAATACACTGACTTATTATATATAATGTTTAAAAACTTTACTTGCTCTTCTTCTGTTACTTCCTCTTCCAATAAGAGTCTGGAGAATCCTTGGATAGAGGTAATAGGCGTTTTTAAATCATGCGAAATATCTACTAACAGCTTTCTCTTGCTGTCATTTACTTTTTCTTTCTCCATCTGCATTTCCTGAAGTTTTTGAATCATATTATTAAACGCATTTTCTACTTCACTGAGTTCTTTTAATCCGCCAATTTCTAGTTTCTCGCCATCTCCTAATCCTTTCATCTTTTTGATCTTACTCACAAATATGCCTAGCGGTTTTGCAATAAATTTTGAGCTGATACGACTATAAATATAGAGACCTATCAAAAAGTACTGCTGTCCCTCTTTTCCTTTGACTATAGTTGATTCACCAATATACGGTTTTTCTAATGAATACGGTTCCTGGGAGGATACTAGTTCAAAGAGCTGCTCCTCAGTATACTGCATGATATTATCTTTTTTTTGGCCTTTTATAAAGATTACTTTTTTATCTTCATCTAAAATCTCCAGCCACCCGCCGATTTTTTCTATAATGCCTAAATCAATTTTATTGAAGTCTTCATTATAGATTTCTTTTAAACTCGAATAAATAAGTGCCTCATCCTTATAGATGTACTTTTGTACTATGTAATAAGCAGATGCGGATGCTAAGTTTAAAATAATAGATAGGATGATAAAAGTAATCAGGTAATTAATAACGAGAAAACCTTTGATATCTAATTTCCGTTTCATCTGGTCAATCCCCTTCAAAGATATATCCAAGCCCTCTGATTGTTTTAATATACTGAGGTTCTTTTGGATGCTCTTCTATCTTTTCTCTAAGCTTACTGATATAAACCATGATAATGCTTTCATCACCAAGATAAGCTTCCTCCCACACCGCTTCATAGAGCTGGGCTTTTGTGAATACACGGTTTTTATTTTTCATAAAATAGGCTATAAGCCTGTACTCAACAGCAGTAAGTTTTAAATCAACATCCTTCTTATACAGCTTACAGCTTTTTTCATCTAATCTTAAATCTTTAATGACTGTCAGACAATCTCCTTTCTCTTGCGAAATGGCGAACTGACTTCTTCTTAATACTGCTTGTACTCTTGCAATAAGTTCCATTGGGTTAAAAGGTTTGGAGAGATAATCATCTGCTCCCAAAAACAAACCCTCAATTTTATCAAGGTCCTCACCTTTTGCAGATAAAAACAAGACTGGAACATGACTTGTCTGCCTTATTCTCCTTAAAACCTCTTTGCCGTCATAAACTGGCATCATGATATCTAATAAAACGATATCAATCTCTTCTCTTTCAAAAATAGCTACTGCTTCCTGTCCGTTATACGCCTTATACACTTTATAACCATTATTCTTCATATAATAATCTAAGAGTTCTACAATTTCTGCTTCATCATCTACAATAAGTACCGATGCCATTTATGTCCTCCTTATACAGC
>JAEXBC010000260.1 GCA_023457875.1 Bacillota bacterium
ATTCTAATCATCTATTCCCTCACCCTCTCCATTCTATAGTTTCATAACTTCAAAATAATGATTAATCTTATATTTTTGCACTCCTATAAAAAATTGATTATTATTATATCCCAATACTTATCTGCAGGATTAAATAAGTAGCTCCCTAACAGGCGTGCCATTTTCAAAATGTTCTTCTACAATACGTTCTACGTCCTCTTCTGACACATTACCGTACCAGATTCCTTCTGGATAAACCACGATAATGGGTCCTTTATCACATATTCCAAAGCAGCCCGTGTTCGTAATCACTACCTCACCGGACAAACCCCTATCTTCAATTTCCTCCATAAATCTTTCTACTAACTTCACCGAATCCTTCGAATAGCAAAACCCCTTTTGCGTCCCATTAATTCTACAACTGGTACAGATAAATGCATGATATTTAGGTTGAACCATGAGTAACATCTCCTTTTTTATGATACTTTTTTCACATTATCACTACTTATTTCTTACTTCTTATTTCTTACTTCTTATTTCTTACTTCTTACCAATGCTTGCTTTCTCATATTTGCGCAGCTGCTTTCTTTATGGCATCTGGAATACGATCATAGGTACTAAACACTTTGATTCCTTTTTCCTTGAGCCTACGCTTTGGTGACTCCCCTATTCTTAAAGTAATCACGCCCTGGCAATCTTCAATAGAATCTATAATCCTTGTGATTTTATCTGCCTGATCATCACAAGCCTCCTTGCCCCTACAGTACTTATTGACTTTTCTCTTCTCTATGTATTTTGCTTCTTCTCCTTGGTAATCGTAGATATAAAATTCTTCAACATAACCAAAGTGCTGATCTACAATCATGCCATTCTTAGAGGCTACTGCAAAACGATACAACCTTTGGTCTTCCTCCTTAGAAGTGCACTTACCTTTACAGCTAGCTAATTCAATGCTTAAGTCCTCTCCTAAGATGCCAATGGCATCTGCTCTACATTGCTTGCAGTGATACATTTGCTTCATGCTTTCGCCGCAGCGCTTTCTAATCTTATTAATCTCTACCTGACTTGCCATGGGTAAATCTTCAAAAGCACTGCCCTTAACAGGAATAAGCTGCATAATGTTGGTCATATAGCACTCAAGCTCCCTCATCTTATCTACTACTTGGTCAATATGCTCATCATTAATTCCTTTTAAGGTTACAATATTCACCTTACAAATAACGCCCTTACTCGTTAGTAATTTAATACCATTTAACTGATTGGTTAAAAGAATGGCTGCAGCTGCCTCGCCGATAAAATGCATACCCATGTAATCTACATACTTATAAATCTTAGCTCCTATTTTAGGATCCACAGCATTCACCGTAACAGTTACATGGCTAACCCCCAAATCTACTAATTCCTGTGCATAAAGTGGAAGCATTAGGCCATTAGTAGATAAGCAAAAGGTAATCTCAGGATCATAAGCTCTAATCAGCTGTAGGGTTTTCTTGGTCTCCTCAAAATTTGCCAGCGCATCCCCAGGACCTGCAACACCCACTACGCTGAGGTTGGGCAATTTTTCTTTCACATATTTAAAACGTTCAAAGGCTTCTTCTGGAGTTAAAATACTAGTGGTTACACCTGGTCTACTTTCGTTAGGGCAATCAAACTTTCTAACACAGTAATTGCACTGAATATTACATTTTGGTGCAATGGGCAAATGAATTCTTGCATAATCATGGGCGCCGCAATTATAGCACGGGTGTGTTTTGGTCTTCTCTATCATGACTTCTTTACTTAACATATTCTTCACCTCCAGCCTATCATCATTTTGTATAGGTTCCTTTTTTGCTTGTATATCTTCTTTTATTTCTTCTAGCTTGGTAGCATTTTCTTCCTTATAGTAGGCATTGAATAGATTTTTCCTAAAACTCGTTTCGGTGGTAGCTAAAAGTGCATTTGAAAGCTCATCTAAAACCGTTAGTGAACCTTCATAGCCTAAAGTACGTAGTCTCTGTCCTCCTACTCTATCATGAATAGGAAAGCCTCTTCTAACAAGGGGGATATGATGCTCCTCCTCTATGCGCCGACCATCTGAATGACCTATTAATAGGTTAACCTTATACTTTAGGGCTAAAGCCTCAATCCTTTTGAAATCAATGTCATCTACTACTTGAAATTCATCTATAAAATAGCGATTGGCCAAATCTGTTAACTCTTCCTCCACAAGTTCCTTTAGCTGCGTGCAGATGCTTCCTGTAGCAACCACCATTGGCATAATGCCATTTTCCGTGCATAACCTAACAGCTCCAAGAACAAAATCTGGATCTCCATAAATAATCGCTCTGCCGCCACTGTTATACTTATGGCTATCTACCATGGCATCTAAATATCTATTTCTCATGGCTGTCAATTCTTCGGGAATAGGACTTTGGGATATTTCTGCTAGTAGTTGATAAAAAGTATCTGTGTCTCTAAGTCCCATTGGAAGATTTAACACTTTGCAAGGCACACCATAATGCGCTTCTAAATATTTCCCGGGCGATGCTGCTAGGGGAATACTACAAAACTCTATGGTCATTCTGGAGCCAGCCATTTCTTTGATCTCTTCTATGGAAGTTCCCCCTGATGGTAATCTGTTGTAGTTTTTTGAAAATCCAGCGTCTAGATTAGTGGATATGTCCGTCAGAAAAATCACTTCTATATTAAATAAAGAAAAGATCCGCTTTAAGTATCTCGTGTCAGCAGGACTAATCATCCCTGTAACTACATTAACTTTTTCATGCTTTTTTGTAGACATTTTTACTTGGGATACAATTTGAGTTAGGGTATCAAAATAACCATTAAACTGTGTTCCACCATAACCCGCTGTATGCACTGGCAAAATCGTAATGTTGCTATGCTCTGGATGAGCGACGTAAAATTTTTCCACAATACGTTTGATATCTTCTCCTATGGTTTCCGCCAGGCAGGTAGTCGCCACCCCTATTACCTCTGGCTCATATAAATCAATGACATTCTTCAACCCTTTTAGAAGATTTTCTTCTCCTCCATAGACCGTGCCTTGTTCTGTTAAAGAAGATGAAGCCACATCTACAGGTTCATTATAGTGGGTTGCCATGTGTCTTCTAATATACGTGCTACAGCCTTGAGAACCGTGTAAAATGGTAATACATTTTTGAAGTCCATAAAAAGCTGTTACAGCACCCATAGGCATACACATTTTACAAGGGTTTGTATTCAAATGAACAAATGGTTCTATTTTTGACTTCATCCTCATCCCTCCTCACGCCTTAAATAATCCCATATAGGATGATTAATACTTGAATTAATCTCCTTGGCGAAATTAACAACACCTTCAAAACCTGCTAGGGGGTGCTTTCTTTCATGGTTATGATCACAAAAGGCAATGCCTAATTTATACGCAAGTGGTCTTTCTTTGACTCCCCCTACTAAGAGATCTGCTCCTTTTTCCTTTAAAAACATTTCTAACTCTGCGGGATTAGCATCATCTAAAATGACTGCATCTGCATCTACTAAACTAGAAATAATTTCATAGTCTTCCTTTTTACCTGTTTGTGTCCCCACAACCACTGTCTTAATACCTAATGTTTCAAACTGCCTAATAAGAGAAATAGCTTT
>JAEXBC010000261.1 GCA_023457875.1 Bacillota bacterium
AAGTAAGTTAGATCATTTAGCAAGTCGCAAGTAGTACCTCCTCCTAAACCTTTTACATTTATTGTTATTTTCACATTATACAACCCTATGTCATATGATATTTATGACTTCAATCGATTTTAAAGGAAGTGCTATCATGCGTCAGTTTGCAAAACACTATTTTGTTTGCGCCAATTCTGCAAAGGGCTTTCAAAATTATTTTGCCTCAAATTTAAAAAAATTAGATAAAGTATATATTTTAAAGGGAGGCCCTGGTACCGGAAAATCCTCCCTCATGAAGAAAGTTGGTCATCACATGGAAAAGGCCGGTCTTCAAGTAGAATACATTCACTGTAGTTCAGATCCTGTTTCATTAGATGGCCTTGTTATACGTGAGATCAACACAGCCATCGTTGATGGAACTGCACCTCACATAGTAGAGCCTACTGCTCCTGGTGCCATTGAAGAATACATCAACCTCGGAGAAGCTTGGGACGTTAAAAAGCTTGCCGAGCACAAGAAAGAAATTCTTTATTTACAAGAAGAAATAAGTTCTTGCTACCCAAAAGCCTATGATAAATTTGCACAAGCCTTAACCATACATGATGAATGGGAAAAAATCTACATTGACCATATGAACTTTAAAAAAGCTAATGCTTTGACCGAAAAAGTGACCAAGGAGCTACTTGGTGATACCCATTTTGATAAAAAGGCAACGATTGTTCATCGATTCTTTGGCGGCTCTACCCCAAAAGGTCCTGTTGATTTTGTTGAAACCCTTCTTAAAAGTGTAAAGAATCATTATTATATTAAAGGTAGACCTGGCAGCGGCAAATCCACCATGTTGAAAAAAATTCTGACCGCCAGCCAGCTTCGCGGCATAGATGTGGAAGTATACCACTGCGGCTTTGACCCTGATAGCTTAGATATGCTCTTAATACCCGCTTTAGACCTATGTATTTTTGATAGTACGGCGCCACACGAGTATTTTCCTTCACAAGAAACCGATCATACCATCGATATGTACAAGGAACTGATTGAGCCTGATACGGATTTCATCCACAAAACACAGCTAGAGGATATTAAAAGTCGCTATAAGGTATGTGTTAAAGAAGGCATTTCCCATCTTGCCTATGCAAAATTACTGCATGATGAGCTTGAAAAATATTACATTGGCGCCACTGATTTTAAAATCATTGACGGCAAGTATGATGCCCTCATGAAAAAGCTTACCATTCAAATAAAGTAACACTAAAAAGGCTTCTTTAAGGCGTATTTCATACTCTATGAAACATGCCTTAAAGAAGCCTTTTCACTTTCTTAAAAAAAATCTTATCTTATTATGATTCTTGATTTTCTTCACTTGCTTCTTGCTCTGTTAAAATGTTTTTGCTTGATACAAGCTTTTTGCAGTGATTACAAAAATAATTGGCCGCACCACAAGCAGCAAGAAGTTCTAATTCTTTTTTGCACTCAGGACAATATGCTTTTTCTTTCAATTGACTCACCTCCAATGTAATGACTCATTCTAATAGTTATGATAGATGTCCTCTATTCTACTACAGATCCTTTTGCTTCTTACAAATCAATCATGGCAATAGCTTGACTAGAAATCCCTTTTTCTTCACCTGTAAACCCTAATTTTTCTTCGGTGGTTGCTTTTATGTTAATTTGACTTATCTCAATGTTTAATGACAATGCAATATTCTTCTTCATATCTTCAATATAAGGTGCCATTTTAGGCTTTTGGGCAATAATTGTGGCATCAATGTTATGAATAACAGCCTTTTTTTCTATAAGCATTTCACTCACATGCCCCAGCAAAAGCAGACTACTTATGTTTTTGTACTTGGCATCCGTATCAGGGAAATGCTTACCTATATCCCCTTCACCCATTGCCCCAATTAATGCATCCATAATGGCATGGACTAATACATCAGCATCTGAATGCCCCAAAAGTCCCTTAGTATGAGGTATTTCTACCCCGCCCATAATTAGCTTTCTCCCTTCAACTAATTGGTGTACATCATAACCCATTCCTACTCTTAGCATTTCTTCACCCTTTTCTTTTCATTGTTCCTTTTTATAGTGTGCTTGCATAAAGGTAACCACACCATCCTTATCATTAGCATCTATAATCGCTGTGGCTCGTCGCTTTACTTCCTCCATGGCATTTTCTACTGCGTAAGCTTCTTCTGAAACCTGAAACATACTTAAATCATTCAAATTATCTCCAAAGCATATCACCTTATCGTACCCTCCCTGTAAGCGCAATTTATTGATGGCATTTGCTTTTGTGGCACGATGACTATAGACCTCTAAAATATAGGCATCCGTCGAATAAATATCCTTATACATGACTAAGCCAATCTCTTTCACATCTTTAAGCTTCTTACAAAGTAAGTCTATCTTCTCCTTGTCATCAATAAAGATGAAATAGGCTACTTCCTCGTAAGAGTCTAGTGGTTTTGCTAAAAAATGCTTATACCTATTATTTTGCCTTTCCTCAAAAAACACTCTGCGCTCTTTATATTCAAGATTCTCATAGTATACCCATAACGCGTCATCATGAATCCTATAGATGAACCCCTCACACATGAGGTCGCCTACTCGTTCTAAGATTTCTCTTACGGTTTGCGCCTTAATGTATTCTACACTTAAATAAGTGTGGGTTTGTAAACTATATAATGCTACACCGTTCAATAATACGATAGGTTCCTTGATTTTAACTTCCGCTAGTAGAGCCTCCACAGTGGCAGGTGTCCTTGCTGTAGCAATAGAAAAGTTCATTTGCTGTCCTATTAGCTCATTTAAGGCTTCTATAGTATACGGCGACAATTTTTTTTGACTATTTAATAATGTTCCATCTAAGTCAGATATATATAGGGTTCTGCCCATTGATACTTCATCCTTTGTATAAATTAGTTATATACTTTATATTATACGTTCCATGTTCTTGTGTCCAGCATATAAATAAATCCATATATATTCTTAATGAAATAGACTTTCAAGATTTAACTTGTAAAAAATTTACACTTGTTGTAAAATTTACTTAACTTTCAATAAATAACTTATATAGGATAGGTAGATTTAGGGGGAATATGAAATGCTGTTTGTGAGAAATAAAGAGAGGGTAACACAAAGCCAAAATATTATCAGTCATTTCAACAATTGGGATTTTACACAATCTTATGTAGACTACTCAGAAGGTAATTACCTGGACTGCATTTATAATGAGTACAAAAACTTTTTCACCACCTTTAAAAATGAATTATATGATATAAAGTCCGTTTCAAGCCAACTGGAGGGAATTGCAGAGGGAATGGTTCAGGCCACTAGTGATGTG
>JAEXBC010000262.1 GCA_023457875.1 Bacillota bacterium
CCCATATTCTTGCTGAAATAGTAGGCTATGGCGCAACAGGTGATGCCCATCATATTACTCTTCCAGCACCAGGAGGTGAAGGTGGTGCTAGGGCGATGCAAGAAGCCATCCATGAAGCGGGCATTACACCAAGTGATATTGACTATATTAATGCCCATGGCACAAGTACCCATTATAACGATTTATATGAGACAATGGCGATTAAAACTGTTTTTGGTGAAGATACCAAGGTGGCTATTAGTTCAACTAAATCCATGACAGGACATCTTTTAGGCGGGGCAGGAGCAATTGAGGCCATTGCCATTATTAAAGCAGTACAAGATGACTTTATACCTCCTACCATTGGGTATAAAGAAGCAGATGAGGAATGTGATTTAGATTATGTTCCAAATAAGGGAAGAGAAAAGAAGGTCACCTATGCCCTTAGTAATTCTCTTGGATTTGGTGGGCATAACGGAACCATTATTGTGAAGAAGTGGGAGGAAGCATAAATGGAAATAGCTGTCGTTAAAGAATTAATTCAGGCCTTTAGTGAGGCTGGGCTTACGCATTTGTCTATCACCTGTGAGGATTTTGAACTTGAACTTGGTAAAGAACAAGCTCAAATGGTACCACTAAGTACTATGATGCCACAACAGGTAAATCCTACTATGGCACCTATGCCTCAAGCTATATTGCAAACAACTGAGAAGGGCTCATCTGAACAGGGAAAAACTTCATCTAAAGTAATTGTAGCTCCTATGGTAGGCACCTTCTATGCTGCATCTAGTCCTAATGCCAAGCCTCTTGTAAAGGTAGGCTCTGTGGTTAAAAAGGGTGACGTGGTTTGTATCATAGAGGCGATGAAATTGATGAACGAGGTTGAAGCTGAGGAAGATGGAGAAATTGTTGAGATTTTAGTAAAAAATGAAGAAATGGTGGAATACAATCAGCCTCTCTTTGTTTTGAAATAAAGGAGAAATAAGATGTTAAATACCAAGCAAATTATGGAGATTATTCCTCACCGCTATCCCTTTCTCTTAGTAGACCAAGCTGAGTTATTAGAGGAGGGAATGGGTGCAATCGGTTATAAAAACGTAACCATTAATGAGCCCTTTTTCCAAGGACATTTTCCAATAGAGCCTGTTATGCCAGGGGTACTTATTGTAGAAGCCCTGGCTCAAGTAGGTGCTATTGCCTTGCTTTCACAAGAAGCCTATAAGGGGAAAATTGCTTATTTTGGAGGTATTAAAGAGGCAAAATTTAGGGGTAAAGTGTTTCCCGGAGATCGACTTATGTTAGAATGCCAGATTATTAAGCAAAAGGGACCTATTGGAATAGGTAAGGCACTCGCAAGTGTTGAGGGAAAAAAGGTATGTGAAGCTGAGCTAATGTTTGCTATTGGCTAATAGGAGGTGATAGAGGATGATAAAAAAAATACTTATTGCTAATCGTGGAGAAATCGCTGTACGTATTATTAGAGCCTGTCAGGAAATGGGCATTGCAACAGTTGCTGTTTATTCTACAGCTGATGAGGAAGCCCTTCACGTTGAATTGGCAGATGAGGCTGTATGTATAGGAAGTCCTCTTCCAAAAAATAGTTACCTTAACATCCAAAATATTATTAGTGCAGCAGTACTCACGGGCTGTGATGCACTTCATCCAGGCTTTGGCTTTTTATCAGAAAACGCCAAGTTTGCAGATATATGTGAGAAGTGTGGCATTATTTTTATTGGACCTAACAGTGAAATGATCAGTTTAATGGGAGATAAGGCTAAGGCTAGAGAGATGATGATTTTAGCAGACGTACCCGTTGTACCTGGTTCAGAGGGAGCCATTGAAACAGCCGAAAAGGCTATAGAAATTGCAGCTAAAATAGGTTATCCAGTTATTTTAAAAGCTTCTGCTGGTGGCGGAGGTAGGGGGATGCGTATTGTCTGGAAAGAACAGGAGTTAAAAAAGGCATTTGATGCTGCCAGTAGTGAAGCACAAAATGCCTTTGGAGATGGTACGATGTACATCGAAAAATACATTCAAAAGCCACGCCATATCGAATTTCAAATTTTAGGCGATGCTTATGGCCATGTGGTCCATTTAGGCGAAAGAGACTGTTCTTTGCAGCGCAGACATCAAAAAGTGATGGAGGAAGCACCTTCACCTTTTTTAAGTGAGAGCCTAAGAAAACAAATGGGTGAAGTGGCTGTAAGAGCCGCCAAGGCTGTAAATTATAAGAATGCAGGGACAATAGAGTTTATTGTAGATCAATCAGGGACCTTTTATTTTATTGAAATGAATACTCGTATTCAAGTAGAGCATCCCATCACAGAAATGATTACAGGAATTGACCTAATCAAAGAGCAGATAAAGATTGCAGCAGGAGAAAAGCTTTCCTTTAAGCAAGAGGATATTCATTTTAAAGGTCATGCCATTGAATGCCGTATTAACGCAGAAAACCCAGGAGAGGGCTTTAAGCCTTGTGCGGGAACCATAATGGAGCTTCATTTTCCAGGAGGTCGTGGTGTAAGGGTGGAGTCTGCCATTTATGAAGGCTATAAGGTGCCTCCTGTATATGATTCCATGTTAGCGAAGCTCATTAGCTATGGAGATAACAGGCAAGAAGCCATTGCTATTATGAAGCGTGCCTTAGGTGAGGTCATCATCGAAGGCTTAGAAACAAATGCACTTTTTGAATATCAACTGATTAATGACCCTGCTTTTGCGGAGGGCAACTTTGATACATCCTTTATTGAAACCAACCTAGAGAAAATTTTAGGAGGTTATGAAGATGAAGCTTAAAGGTTTTATTAAAAAGAAACCCAAATATGCAACAGCAACTACAAAACCAGCAACTACCTCAGTACCAGAGGGGATTTATGTACAATGTCCTAAGTGCAAGGCAAATATATATCGTCCTGATTTAAAAATTAATCTTGGAGTTTGCCCACAATGTGGTTATCATTATCCACTATCTGCTAGGTCAAGATTAAGTGCAATTGTGGATAAAAATAGCTTTCATGAGCTAGATAGCGAACTTAAGTCTGTTAACCCGCTTCACTTTTCAGGTTACCAAGAGAAGTTAGAAAAGTATCAAGAAAAGACACAGCAAAACGAAGCGGTTCTAACAGGTGTAGGGCAAATAGAGGGGCAAGAAACGGCTATTGCGATTATGGATTCAAGCTTTATGATGGGGAGTATGGGTTCAGTAGTAGGGGAAAAAGTGACAAGAGTAATAGAGTATGCTACGGCCCATAGGTTACCCCTCATCATTTTTACAGCATCAGGAGGAGCAAGAATGCAGGAGGGGATTTTCTCTTTGATGCAAATGGCAAAAACAAGTGCTGCACTAGCGAAGCATGATGAGGCTGGACTACTCTATATAAGTGTTTTGACAGATCCCACCACAGGTGGTGTGACGGCAAGTTTTGCCACCTTAGGTGATGTGATTATTGCTGAGCCAGGTGCACTTGTGGGCTTTGCAGGTCCTCGAGTTATTGAGCAAACCATTCACCAAAAGTTACCTGAAGGCTTTCAAAGGGCTGAATTTTTACTAGAGCATGGTCAAATAGACTGTATTGTAAATCGTTTTGACTTAAAGAGAACCCTAGCCCAATTGCTTAGGCTGCATAGTGAGGAGGAATAAAAATGGAGGATATTTCATCTCGTCTTGAAACCATTTACGAAGCCATTGATGGGCTTAAAAAGCTTGAGCTGACAGAGGAACTTTCTAGTGAAATTTCTAGGCTTGAAAAGGTTGCGGTAAAACTGCAAAAAAAAGCAAGCAGCGAAGATAGTGCTTGGGACAAGGTGGTTTTAGCTAGAAAACTAGAAAGACCAAGGAGCCGCTTTTATATAGAAACCATTGCTACTGAATTTATAGAGTGTCACGGCGATCGCAGCTTTAGAGATGATCCTGCTATCATTGGCGGGATAGGAAAGATAGGTAAGCATACTGTAACTATCATTGCACAAAATAAAGGCAATTCTTCAAAAGAAAATATGGCAGCTAACTTCGGTATGCCACATCCTGAAGGCTACCGCAAGGCACTTAGATTGATGAAGCAAGCTGAAAAATTTCATAGACCTGTTATTTGTCTAATAGATACCCCAGGCGCATACTGCGGTTTGGGAGCAGAGGAAAGAGGTCAAGGAGAAGCCATCGCAAGAAATTTGATGGAGATGGCACGACTTCGTACACCTGTTATTTCTGGTGTGATTGGAGAAGGCGGAAGCGGAGGAGCCCTCGCCTTAGCCGTTGCCGATAAAGTCTTTATGCAGCAAAATACGATTTATTCTATTCTTTCACCAGAGGGCTTTGCAAGCATTCTCTGGAAGGATGCTTCAAGAGCAAAGGAAGCAGCTCATGAAATGAAGATTACTGCCCAAGATTTACTTTCTTTTGGCATCATCGATGATATCATTCAAGAGCCATTAGGTGGTGCACATAAAGAACCCCTAAAGGCAGCAGAAACCATCAAGCAATATCTCATTGCTACCCTTGATGAACTCACAGAAGATAATATAGAAGCTTTATTAGATAAGCGCTACGCGCGCTTTAGAAAATATGGAGAGTTTGAGCAAGGAATGATTTAATTTCAAAGACTATTATTGAAAAGGTCCCTTTAAGGTAAAGCTTATCTTAGAAGGATCTTTTTTTACTGTCCTATATGACATTTATTTTTGTCATAAAATATATTTTATTTTAGGTTGAAATTATGACAGAAGAAGAATATACTATTATTAGGTTATAGGTGTGAAAAAGAATGGAGGAATGACAATGGAGGATATCAATGTAATCATTGGGCATAGATTAAAAGAACTTAGAAAAGGAAAATTAACACAAGAACAGTTGGCGAAATATTTGGAAGTAGATCAAAGTATGATTACAAAACTAGAGAATGGTACCAGAAGCTTAAATACTACACTGATAGAAAAAATCTGTAATCTCTTCGGATGTACAGAAGAATATTTAGTTGGAGAAAGTGAAGAATATATCCCATTAAATTTTGCATTTAGGTCTAATGCAATTCAGGTTGAAGATTTGGAAAGCATTGCGGTAATTAATAAAATTGCAATGAATCTAAAATTCATGAACGAAGTGATGGGAGGCGAGTAAATTGAGAACAGATCAAGAATTAAATTCGTTAGCACTGAAAACCAGGCGAGAGTGGGGAGAAGATAGCTATTCTCCAATTGATATTTTTGCAATCGTTAATGGATGGAAAGATAAAAAGATAACCATTGTAAGATATCCACTTTCCACTCGTGTGAGTGGTATATGTACTAAAGTTGAGGATGATATCGTGATATGTATTAACTCTCAAGCCTCATTAGGAAGACAGAGGTTTACACTTGCTCACGAATTATATCATGTTTTGTATGAAGAGAATTTGTCGAGGGTTATTTGCGAGATGAATATGGGGGATGATAAGACTGAATCAGAAAAGGAAGCAGATAGATTTGCTAGTTATTTGCTGATGCCATATGATGCATTGCTGCAATATACAGAAAGAGATAAAGAATGGACACTGGAAAAGGTTATAGAGGCAGAACAATTTTTTCAAATTAGTCATCAAGCAATGTTATTTAGGCTTGTATTTGATGGTAGGATTTCTAAAGCGCAAGAAGACTCTTTTAAAAATATTACTGTATCAAAGGAAGCCGCAAGATTAGGATATGGAAGAGAATTGTACTATCCTTCTCCTGAGGGAAAGCAGTATTTTACTACTGGGGAATATATAAGAAAAGTTGTGAAGCTATCGGATAAAGATAAAATCTCAGATGGTAAAAAGGATGAGATGCTTTTAGATGCTTTTAGAGCTGACATTGTATATAATTTCGATGAGGAGGACTCCCAATTAAATGATTGATGATATGTTTTTTGACACGGATTGCCTGTCAGCTTTTTTATGGATAAATAATATCAATATACTTCAAGAATTGTATGGTGGGAAGATAGTGATTCCCGAACCAGTATATCATGAATTATGTAATCCAAGCATACCACATATTAAGAAAAGAGCAGATTCATTACTAACTAATAATACTGCAATAGTACAGCAAATAGAAATTGATAAAGAGGAATATAGATTATATCGATCACTATTAAATGGAAGTAAGGAAGTAAAAGCGATTGGAAAAGGTGAAGCTGCGGGAATAGCATTAGCTAAAGTGTATAAGGGGATATTGGCAAGTAATAATTATCGTGATATTGCACCATATATTGAAAAGTATAATCTCAAACACGTGGATACTGGACATATATTAATAGAGGCATTAGAACAAGAAATAATTACTGAAGTAGATGGGAATATAATTTGGCAACAAATGATAAGTAAAAATCGTAAGCTACCAGAAGTTAGTTTCTCAGAGTATTTAAAAAAGAGAAGGTAGGATGTTTAGAGAAAAGCTCTAGTCAAAAAGATTATATTTGTTATGGGTTTAAAGAAATAAAAGCAAATACTACGTATAAGCTTATATAGAGGTGAGGGGCCCTATTGTGACTTGCCTAGAAAAAAGTGATTAGTAAAAAAAGCTTAATATTAGGAGCTGGACAACCAAAAAAGCTGTGCTAAGAGACTAAGGCCTTTTAGCACAGCTTTTTGGCGTTTTTAAAAAGTACCTTTATACAAATAAGTTAATTCTGATATATGAGAATAATAGTATCAAATATATTATTTTATGCTAAAATAGCATTAACATCTTTATAGAAGATATGAAATGTGAATCGTAGCTACAAGTAGTTCTTGACGATTCTAAGGAGGAGCCATGCAGGTTGAAAGGTTATTTGAAATAGTACTTATCTTATTACATCAAGAGCGTGTCACAGCAAAGATGCTTGCTGAGCGTTTTGGTGTATCTACAAGGACGATTTATAGAGATATGGATACCTTAAGCGTATCAGGTATTCCCATATATACCAATAAAGGAAGCAAGGGTGGCATTGGGATTTTGCCAGGCTTTAAGCTAGACAAGGCCCTTTTATCTGAAAAGGAGCAAGATGAGATTTTATTGGGCCTAAAGTGCTTAGCTGCTTTAGGATCCATCGAAAAGGGACAAGCTCTTGAAAAAATGCAGCAGTTTTTTAATAATGAGAAGGAAAGTTGGTTAGAAATAGATTTTACACCATGGGGACCTGAGGAGCAAATGAAAGAACGTTTCCAGCTTATCAAGGAGGCTATTCAAAATAGCAGAAGTCTTTCTTTTGATTACTACAGTACGGTGGGGGAAAAGCTCACAAGGACAATAGAACCCTATCAGCTATTTTTCAAGCAAAAAGCATGGTATGTAAGAGGTTTTTGCAAAACCAGACAGGCTATGAGACTTTTTAAACTGACAAGAATGAGAAAGCTAGTCATCCTCAAGGAGCAGTTCAT
>JAEXBC010000263.1 GCA_023457875.1 Bacillota bacterium
GTTCTGGAAAACACAACAACTGGTCAATCTCTACGGATCAAGGAGAGAACCTTCTTGAGCCAGGTAAATCACCAAAGGATAATACACAATTCTTATTGTTCCTAGCAGCAGTTATCAAAGCTGTAGATGAATATGCAGATCTTTTAAGAGTATCAGTTGCTAGTGCAGGAAATGATCATAGGCTTGGTGCGAATGAAGCGCCTCCAGCTATTGTTTCTATGTTCTTAGGTGAAGAACTTACCAATATTCTTGAATGTATCGAAAAAGGCGAGGCAGTTGGTGAGACAGCTAAGAGATTTATGCAAACAGGTGTATCTGCACTTCCAACCTTCTTAAAAGATACAACCGATAGAAATAGAACATCTCCATTTGCTTTCACAGGAAATAAATTTGAATTCCGTATGCTTGGTTCTACAGCTTCTATTGCAGGAGCAAACATTGTGCTTAACACAATCGTTGCAGAAGAACTTGAGCAATTTGCAGATCGCCTAGATCAAGCTACTGATATTGAAGCAGAAGTTATGGCGATTGTAAAAGAAACAGTGAAGGCACATAAGAGAATTATCTTCAATGGCAATAACTATAGTGAAGAATGGGTTGAAGAAGCTGCTAGAAGAGGATTAAACAACCTCAAAACATCAGTTGAAGCACTTCCAACCTTCGCTAGCGAAAAAAGCATTGCAGTGTTTGAAAAACATGGTATTTTCACAGCTGCAGAGGTTAAATCTCGTTGTGAAATCATGCTAGAGGGATATGCTAAAACCATTAACATTGAAGCCTTAACGATGCTAGAGATGGCTAAGAGAGAAATCTTACCAGCAGTACTTAAGTATAATAAAGAAGTGTTCGATACACTTAAGGCTAAGAAAGAACTTGGTTTAAATATCAGTTTAGAAAAAGAACAAAGCTATGCAACTAAATTATCAAACCTTACTGAATCATTAATGAGCAAGATTGATGAATTAGATAAAGTATTACTTGATGCTAAAAATTATGAAGATGCTCATGAATCAGCAAAATACTTCAGAGAATATGTATTTGAAGCAATGCAAACCCTCAGAGTAGTGGCTGATGAATTAGAAACAATGGTATCTTCAGTTAACTGGCCATTTCCAACATACGTAGACCTACTCTTCTACGTATAATCACATAGATACTCCAAAAAAGACGCCACTACTCCTGGCGTCTTTTTTACGTGATTTCATTTTATATAGAAGCAGCGAGACATTTGTATGTTACATAATCAGGGGAGAGGGGTGATAGGGACAGGGAGTTGTTTATATATAGAAGAGGTGGATTCCAATAGAAACAAAAGAAATGTATTGTCATAAAAGTTAATAATTACATAACAAAGAACAACGTGGTAGAAATAGGAAGTAGAAGTTTACAATAATCTATTGCATTTTTATTAAAATAATATATAATAAATATTACAAAGATGTTACATCAATTAACAAAGATGTAATTAAATTGAATCCAAATTGACATTAACGATAAGAGGAGGCACAATATGAGATCAAATAAATTCGTTACTACATCAATGACATTAGCACTTATAGGAGCAACTATTCTAGGGTCAAGCTCTCCACTATATGCAAAAACAAATATATTAACCCTTACAAAAGCAAATACACAGACAATTTGTAAAACGATAAGTAATATAAAAGTTAATGCAAATACTTGTAACGTAAATACATCAACGAAAAATACTGGTAATACAGGCACATCAACAACGAGTAAGCCGACCACAAGTACTTCAACAACAAGTAAGCCAACAACAAGTACCCCAGCAACAAATACGTCTACAACAAATACATCTACAACAAATACAAGTACACAAGCAGCTAATGAAAATAAAGTATTAGAACTTGTAAACGCAGAAAGAGCAAAACAAGGGTTAAAAGCACTCCAGATGGATGAAAGCTTAAGAAATGTGGCACGTTTAAAATCTCAAGATATGAGTAAGAACAAATACTTTAGTCACACAAGCCCAACATACGGCTCACCATTTGATATGCTTAAAAAATTTGGTGTAAGCTATAAAAGTGCTGGTGAAAATATAGCACAAGGGTATAAAACCCCAGAAGCAGTAGTAACAGGTTGGATGAATAGTTCAGGCCATAGGGCTAATATCTTAAATGCAAAATTCACACACTTAGGAGTAGGTTACGAAGCATCTGGTAACTACTGGACACAAACATTTATTGGTAAATAGTTAAAATAGTAAAACATTAAAGCAGCTAAAAAGCCACGGTGTAGCATAAACTAAATGCTACATCGTGGCTTTTGAATGGAAAGCATATCAGTGACTGATTATTTTACTGGAAAGCGGTTTGGATCCTTTAAGAGTACGTCATGAGCACCGCCTTCAACGATGCTTGTACTAGAAACAAGAGTAAGTTTTGCATTTTTCTGAAGCTCTGGGATGCTAAGAACACCGCAGTTACACATTGTTGATTTTACTTTATTTAAGGTAAGGCCTACATTATCCTTTAAACTTCCAGCATAAGGAACATAGGAGTCAACACCTTCTTCAAATGAAAGTTTGCTGTCACCACCCATATCATAACGTTGCCAGTTCCTTGCTCTTGCAGAACCTTCACCCCAATATTCTTTCATGTAGTTTCCGTTCACATTAACTTTGTTGGTTGGGCTTTCATCAAAACGAGAAAAATAACGTCCAAGCATGATAAAGTCAGCACCCATCGCAAGTGCTAAAGTAATATGATAATCATGAACAATACCACCATCAGAACAAATAGGAATATAGATTCCTGTCTCTTCATAGTATTCATCTCGTGCCTTGGAAACTTCAATGACTGCAGTTGCTTGACCACGTCCAATACCTTTTTGCTCACGGGTAATACAGATTGAGCCACCACCAATACCAATTTTAACAAAGTCAGCACCTGCTTTAGCAAGGAAGAGAAAGCCCTCCTTATCAACTACATTACCGGCACCTACTTTAACTGTATCGCCATATTTTTCACGAATAAAGGAGATAGTACGTGCTTGCCATTCAGAAAAACCTTCTGAGGAGTCAATACATAATACATCAGCACCAGCTTCTACTAAGGCAGGAACACGCTCTTCGTAATCCCTAGTATTGATACCAGCGCCAACCATATAGCGCTTTGAAGCATCTAATAATTCATTAGGATTCTCTTTATGAGAGTCATAGTCTTTTCTAAATACGAAATAAAGTAATTTTTGGCTAGCATCTACAATAGGAAGAACATTAAGCTTATTATCCCAAATAATATTATTCGCCTCGCTTAAGGTAGTTCCTTCATCTGCATAAATAAGCTCTTCAAAGGGTTTCATAAAGGTGCTTACTTTTGTAGAAGGATCCATACGGCTAATGCGATAATCACGGCTAGTTACAAGCCCTACTAATTTACCTTTTGCGGTACCATCATCTGTTACGGCTACTGTAGAGTGACCAGTCTTAGCTTTAAGATTAAGAATGTCTTGTAGTGTTTGATCAGGACGGATATTTGAGATACTTTCTACAAAACCAGCCTTATAACTCTTTGCACGTTTTACCATGGCAGCTTCGTCTTCAATAGATTGAGAGCCATAAATAAAGGCAATACCTCCCTCTCTTGCTAAAGCAACTGCCATTTTGTCATCAGAAACAGCTTGCATGATGGCAGAAACAAGAGGAATGTTAAGGGTGATTGCAGGTTTTTCACCTTTTTTAAATTTGGTAAGTGGGGTTTTAAGACTGACATTTTTAGTCATACATTCGCTAGATGAGTACCCAGGAACAAGCAAATATTCACTAAAGGTATGAGATGGTTCTTCAAAATAATATGCCATTTTAAGTTACTCCTTGTTTTAGATTTTAGAAGATATTATAGTATTATATCAAATAAATTGCAACTATAAAATGAGATTTCAAACAATTTTTGCAAAAATTCTAGCTAAAGAAACTTTGGTACTTTTTCCACCACGCTAAAGCAATTTTTACTTGCTGTGGGTGAGAAGTGGGATTAAGATCTAGGTAGGTATGGATATAGTCATTGCCAGCAAAAGTCTTAACATTATCAGCTTGAGAAGCAAGAAGAAGGGCATATAAAATTTGTGCGCGCTCATAATCATTGGTGGTATCTATCCGCTCAATTAAGGGCTTAATAGCTGGTTTGCCAATCTCACCTAGACTTTCAGCTGCAATATACCAGGTATAGCCATTGGGCGTGATAGAGACGTAGGTAGGATCATCTAGTTGGTCTATATAATATGAAATCAAAAAGCTTTGAAGCTGCTTCATTTCATCTTGTTTCGTATCGAATTCCTCTTTATAACTTGTTATGAGGGACTGGGTGTCATCAAGCTGATTGGTGAGCATTTTAAGCTCATTTGCGAGGATATGCTGTTTTTGGGATAGTGATTTTAGTGTAGAAGTTCCGTTAAGGGTAGCGGCTTGAAGGGCATTAAGACCAGGATAGGCAATAAGTAAGCATATAATAGAGCAGAAAAGTAATATAAAAGTGCATAACGTAAGTATAGATGATTTCTTCATTTGAATCTCTCCCTAAAGATATTTTTATTAAGTTTATCATAGACAAGCTAAATAATTAGGCGAAAGAGAGGAGAGGGAGATAATTAATTATCTACATAATGGTACAAAATCAGTTCATGATACATGGGATACGTATATTTTGGTCGCATATCAAGGAAATATATCGTATATACAAAATGCCACTAAACATGATTGACCAGATGACAAAAAAGACATATGATGTACAATATAAGAAGAAAAACTCAATATGAGAAAAGGATATGAGTAGCTATTAAGTAGAAGAAGGTGAGCGGATGAGAAAAAAGGGGTTAATTTGTATGCTTGAGCGTATTGTGCTAGTGATTACAACAATAAGTGGCGTTTTAGCAATTGGAAGTATGATTCATAATTACTTTTATGAGAAGAAGCTTAAGGCAAAGGCAAAAGCGTACTTAGCATTAGAAGAAGACGGCGCTGAGTATATAAAAAAATCAGTAGAAGTATATTCTCCAAAAACCAAACAACAAAAACGATTCATTCACAGGTTTTTGCTTATATCAACAATAGGAATGGGGTTAATCTTGGTTTTTAGAATAGTAAAAAGCACGATAGAGGATTAAGGCGTTAATAGTAAAGGAATATATAAAAAGAGGGCCATCATTAAACTAAGGTCTTCATAGGATAGATATGATCTTATAAAAGGAAGGTATATCCTATGGACTAGAGTAGTTGAATGATGGTCCCTTTTGACGTGGTAAAAAGATGCCTATAGTGTGATTTAAGTAATGAGCACTATGCAGCTGCCACTGCTTTCTTCAAGGAAGCATAAACTGGTGTGTTAATTAAGATGCTGCCAATGATAATGGTTATTACAAATTCCACAGCCAAGAAAGAATAATTATAGCCTAGGGAATAAATCCAAGGATTTAGTTCACCTGCAAATTCACGAAAGAAAATAACGCCAGAAAGAACATGCATAAACCCCTTACCTAAAATAGCTAAGAAGGCGCCTAGAATAAAGCGTAAGGTTGTGTTTTTAATAGAATGAGGAATAGCACCGCCTAATCCTAAGAAAGCAAAAGCTAAAGGGTAGTCAAGGAAAAATTGAGGTAAGTTATAGATATATCCTCCTAAAGCAGCTTCAAGTAATCCAAGAGCAATGCCAGCAATTATTCCGGGGACAGGTCCGCCTATCAGAGAAAAGAAAAGGACAGGAAGCATACTTGCCGCAGTTACAGACCCTCCTTGAGGCATTTCGAAAAGTTTAAAAAAAGATAATACAGTTGATAAGGCAACGCAAAGGCTGGCTAATACTAAAGTTTTTGTTGTAAAAATATCTTTATTCATGATGCAGAAAACCCCTTTCAAAGATAAAATAATAAATCTTGCTAGGGGGCATAGATGGCTAAAAGACATATAAAAAGCGCCACGAATGTGTGGCGCTCATTTTTAAGCACATTCGCTTCCTTGCTGCGGCATTATCCGTATACAAGTTTAAGGGTCTGCAATAAATGCACTCTCAGCCAAGTAGGCTCCCCTAGCAGAGTATTTAATTATATTTATTATAGTATAGAATGTGATATTAGTCAAACAATCAGAAGACTAATTTAATAGCCTTACTAGGATATGGGATGCTCTTTTAAGAAAGTACAAATCAAATCATATTGTTCTTGGGTGATAATCTTGTCTTTGTAGAGCATATCAGCAACACTCTGATCCTTATCCTTCATCTCTTTAAGGCTTTCTGGTGGTATTTTGATAATGACACTATATATTTTTTTGACATCTTCGGCACTGAGCTTGTTGTCTAATTTTAAAGTTTCTATGGCAAAGTTGAATCTTTTAAAAGGACGATAATGACGATAACGATGATGAGAAGGCATTACAGGCTTTTTTTGAGCTTCAGGGTTGGCTGGTGCTTTATCAGCTTCACTTTGAGACTTATTTTGGGGTGCATGATCTTGAAAAGGAATAGCCATTAAAGATGTCGCATGTAAACAAAGTATAAGTAGAGTAGTTAAGAACAGAAAACCTATATTCTTTTTCATAAAAGGAACCTCCTATAAAAATTTACCCAAGTAGTATACCCAAAACGCTATAAATTATTAGTTACTAGGTAAATCATACAAACATAAATGAGGCTTGACATTATAATCTATTTTCATTATCCTTATAGTTAGATAAGAATAAGATAAAATAGTGATGATGAGAAATCAACAGGTTAATACTTTCAAATACCATAAAGAGAGGAAGCTCACCGGGTGAAAGGCTTCTAAAGTAAAGGCCTATTGTCCAAGCTCGAAGCTCTGCGCAAATTCATAAACGCAGCGGGTTCTCCCGTTATTGAGATACTAAGATGATATGGTCTATGACTATATTAATTAGGGTGGTACCGCCGAAGACAATGGCCCCTATGCATGATGCATAGGGGCTTTTTAAGCTTTAAAGAATGAATTTTAAGATGGTTTATACCAAAGATAGACAACATCTTATCAAAGCAAATAAATAATAAGAAAAGGATGAAAAGACTATGTTAATGAGTAAGCTTTTAGGCGAGAGATTTAAAGAAAAACCAAATGAAGCAACAAGTATAAGTCATATTTTTTTACTAAGAGGTGGTTATGTAAGACAAGTAACAAATGGGATTTATTCCTTATTACTTCCAGCTAAAAGAGTAGCGGCTAAGATTGAAAATATTATTCGTGAAGAAATGGATGCCATTGATGGGCAAGAGGTCCTTTTCCCCGTAGCACTTCCAGGAGAACTTTGGAAGGAGTCAGGTCGTTTTGAGGCAGTGGGTAGTGAGCTGGTTCGTTTTAAAGACCGTGGTGGAAAAGATATGGTACTTGGTATGACTCACGAAGAGGCAGCTGTTCATTTGGCGAGAACAGAAGCTAAGTCCTATAATGATTATCCTTTTATGATTTATCAGATTCAAACTAAATTTAGAGATGAGCCAAGAGCAAGAGGCGGACTGATTCGTGTACGTGAGTTTACCATGAAGGATGCCTATTCCTTCCATACTACCCAAGAAGATTTAGAGCAATATTATGATAAGTGCTATGACGCCTATAACAAAATCTATGCAAGAGCAGGTGTACCAGAGGTTATAGCTGTAAAATCAGATACAGGTATGATGGGTGGAAAAGTAGCGCATGAGTTTATGTTACTTACAGATATTGGAGAAGATACCCTTGTCATTTGTGATAGCTGCGACTACCAATCTAATATGGAGGTTGCAACAGGAAAGTTAGCTGTAGCAACCACCGAGGAAGGGCCTATAGAAGAAGTACACACCCCAGATGCACATACCATTGATGAGGTCGCTAACTTCCTAGGGGTGAGCGCTTCACAAACTATGAAAGCATGTATCTTTGAGGTAGAAGGACAAAAAGCACCTCTTATTGTCTTTCTTAGAGGAGACCTTCAAGTAAACGAAGCAAAACTTACCAAAATCGTTAAAGCAAATGTAATGCCATTTGAAAAATATGAAGAGACGCCAAACCTTTGCTTTGGCTTTGTGGGACCATATCACTTAGATGCAAAGGATGCCACAATCATTTTTGATGAATCACTTAGAAATGAAAAGAATCTTGTATCAGGTGCCAATAAAAAAGACTATCATATCAAAGGCATTAGTGTTGAAAGAGATGTTAAACCAGAGGCGTTTTTTGATGTGGCAGAGGTATTGGAAGGACAGGAATGTCCATGCTGCCATGGTAAGCTACAGTTTAAGCGTGGCGTTGAAGTGGGTAACATCTTCCAGCTTGGAACAAGATATACGCAGAGTATGGGCATGACCTATATTGATAGTGATGGCAAGGCAAAAACACCTATTATGGGTTGCTATGGTATTGGAGTAGGTAGACTGCTTGCTTGTATTATAGAAGCATCCCATGATGATTATGGTCCAATCTGGCCAATGTCTGTTGCACCATGGCAAGTGCATATTTGTGTATTAAATAGCAAAAACCTAGATGTGAACGAAGTTGGAAATGACGTTTATAACAAGTTAAATGGTAAGCTTGAAGTCATTATGGATGACAGAAACATCGCAGCAGGTGCTAAATTTGCAGATGCAGATTTACTGGGTGTACCAGTAAGAGTAGTCATTGGCGAGAAAAACCTTAAAGAAGGAAAAGTAGAGCTAGTGACACGTGATAAGCGCATCAAGAAGCTTGTTGATCTTAATGATATTGAACAGGAAGTAACACAGCTTGTTAATAGCTTACTATAAGCAGTCTATTATCGCTTTACAAATAAAGGGGGATTTATATGATTATAATCGGTATGATAGTAGGCTATATAGTACTTGCAATTTTATGTGAGCGCCTTGATAAAAAGAATATTACGCTCGGTGAAACACTAAAAAATAAGACCAGAACACTGGGTAAAAATAAGAAGATTTGGCAGTATGTTAGTATGATTCTTATCATTTTGATGATCCTATTATTAACACCTCTTTGGCGTCCTCCTGCTTTTGTACTAGGCTGTATACTAGGAAGTACCTGCGCAATCATAGATTTCGTTTTCGAAACGAGTTTTTATGATAAATCTAGAAATAGCCTAAGGTAACAGCTAGACAAGGACAAATTGGCTAGAACAAGCGTCTTCTATATACACGGCGAGCAAAATAAAGCTCTGCGGCATGATAGCCTTGCTGATAAAGGAAATTATAAGTATCAGTATCCTTGGCAATATCAAAGTTTAATGCAGAGACATCACCAGTTAAGATGGGAATACTTCTTTTTACATTTTTAGGTGTGTTTTTAAAGGCTTGCGCCTGAATTTTTGAAGAGCAGGAAAGTGTATTAGTTATAAAGTCTACTAGGTTGTTAATAGGTATGGCAGGCGCATTGGAATCAAAGTAAATCCCTAGCGTTTCATACAAGGGAGAAATGTCATCAAATAAACTGATGGGATAATTATAAAGTAATCCGCCATCGGCAAATATTTTTGGCGTATTGTATGGTGAGGTATTTCCGGTGGTGGAGGAAATTGATTGAAATAGAAGAGGAATGGACATTGAAATACGTACTGCTTCAGCGACCTCCATTAAAGGGGTAGTTTTATATGAAAAAATGCTGGAGGTAGTGGAAGAAACATCTGTTCCCACGATATATAATTCTTTAAAGGGCTTTCCATTTTTGTGAACAGTAGGATTCATAAAGTCTGAAAAGGTGTAGGGGGGCCCTTTTTTTGTGGCATCAAATTCTTCCGCTATATGAGTTTTTAGCCATTCATAGAAATAATTTGAAGAATACCAACCGTATTCTTTAATAAGACGATAGACACAGTCTACATTGTCAAATACCTTGCTTAAGCTCTGTTTAATGGTATCGCTAAGACCACGTGAATCAGGTGAATCACTATCTTTTTCTAGTATCTTTGAGTAATCTAAAGTATCCATTATAGCCATCAGTTCGTCAAAAGAGGAGTTAAAGGAGGTAATACAAGCTGTAATCGCGCCAACTGAAGTACCACCTACTCGTTTAATATTTGGCATTAAATTCATTTTGTAAAAGTAGTCTAAAACGCCAAGATATGCAATGCCCAGGGCCCCTCCTCCTGAAAATACTAAATTTCTGTAAGGCAGTCGCATATATAGTCACCTCAATTATGGTTTATCTATTAAATAGTATATGTGAAGGACGGGCTACTTTAGACGTAACTCTATTATTCTTCTATACAATTGTCTTTTCTAAATAAATCACCTTATCCCGTTGCATTTTTAGTGTAAGTTCCTCGGACAGGTCAAAGTAACCTTGGATTTCATCAGTTGTAATAGCTGGGGGAAGTTGTCTTCTGTTAAGGTGTGCATATTTTTTGTAGTTGTATGCGCCCCACAGAAAGGCAACTATAAACACGCTTACTGCAATCAATATAGTAGTAGCCGAAATATATAGTGTTGACTGAAGCATAGCTGGCGTAAATAAGTTGTTATAAAATCCTTTTATGTTAAAAGCCCAAATGATGAAGGATAATATAATTTGCACTAAGTATCCTAACATCAAGAGCCAACCTATGATGGTTATTATTCTTTCCACTACTTTAAGGACTTTTTTTTGTAATCCATCAATTATATTCATTGTGCAATCCCCCTATCTGGGCTATCCCATGTTGCAAATTTTTTCTTTTTATCTCGTAGTAATGCTTTTGGAATGGCTCTTAATATAACCAATGCATTAAAATACCAATAGAAATTAGGATACCATATTGCCCATAAGTAGTACTTAAGTAACTTTTCATCATAGCGTCTATCTAAAATCATAGCGACAGCAAATTGTATCAGGCATAGTAAAGACAAATACTGACCTTGCCAAAATACAAAGAATATCGTTTGTTTTCCCATGGCAATTTGTGTGATATTGATTACAATCAGTATAAACCAAGCTATTGACCAGAATATGCTAATGATTTGTTCAATATAGACTGGAATCAGACGTCTGTGTTTCCAATCTAAAAAGATATCTTTATGACGCAAGACGACTTCAATACCACCTTGTGCCCATCTTACTCTTTGCTTCCATAAGCCAACAATTGTTTCTGGAAC
>JAEXBC010000264.1 GCA_023457875.1 Bacillota bacterium
ATCACTGCCTCTTCCATACTTAAGATGCTTTCCTGTATGTCTGAAATATAATTGTTTTTTATCTGTATATCTAAGTCTTTAAATGTACCATTATAAAATACTTTACCATTTTTTAATATCATATACATCTCCTATACCTGGCTATTTTTTGATGATACTGTATTAATAAATCTTCTTGTACACTAAACCCACTACTCTTAACGCCTTTATTCATCAGCTTTTCAACCATTTTTTATCTGCCCTTGATTTTCAAAATCACAAGAAAGTTAATCGAAGTTTAGGTATAAGAACACCCTTTAATTTTTCAATCCACAAATAAAAAATCATCTATTAAGCCATACAAAACTCAATAGATGATTCATTATCTTACTCCACCGTAACAGACTTAGCAAGGTTCCTTGGCTTATCTACATCGTTACCTCTTGCTATAGAAACATAGTACGCAATAAGCTGCGTTGGAATGACTGATAGCACTGGCATTAATAAATCACTTGCACTTGGAATATAAATCACTTGATCCGAAACCTTATCCACTTCTTTGTAGCCTTCTTTAGCAATAGAAATAACAAAGGCACCTCTTGCTTTTACTTCCTTAATATTAGAAATCATTTTTTCTTCTAAAGCTTTTTGTGTCACAATACATAAAACCGGCGTACCTTGATCAATGAGGGCAATAGGACCATGTTTTAATTCTCCTGCTGCAAAAGCTTCCGTGTAAACATAAGAAATTTCTTTTAGCTTAAGAGCTGCTTCTCTTGCTGTGGTATAATCTACCCCTCTACCAAGGTAAAAGGCATTTTCAGCGCCCTTCATATCGTAAGCTACTTTTTGAATACTCTCTTTTTGTGTTAGAATTTGCTCTACAAGGGGTGATAGTGCTTCAATTTCATTAATCCACTGATGATAAGCTTCTAAAGAAATGGTTTCTTTGATGAAAGCAAAATCTAAAGCAATCATATAAAAGGCAATCATCTGAGCTGTATAGGCTTTGGTAGATGCCACAGCAATTTCAGGTCCAGCCCAGGTGTAAAATACATCATGTGCTTCCCTTGCTACAGAAGAGCCTACTACATTGGTAATAGCTAGAACCCTTGCTCCTTTTGCTTTTGCCAACTTCATAGCAGCTAAAGTATCTGCTGTTTCTCCTGATTGAGAAACCACAATCAGCATGGTGTGCTCATCAATAAAGGGATCTGAGTATCTAAATTCAGAAGCAATATCTACTTCTACTGGGATTTTGGCTAATTTTTCAATGGCATATTTGCCCACAAGACCTGCATGATAAGCTGTACCACAGGCTACAATATACATTTTAGTAATACCATCTAAATCCTCTTTTGTAAGGTTAATATCATCTAAGCGAAGCATACGGTTTTCATCAAGTCTTCTTAGAAGTGTATCACGAATTGCTTGAGGCTGATCGTATATTTCTTTCATCATAAAGTGATCAAACCCATTTTTTGATGCTGCTTCAATATCCCATTCAACAACTTTTAGTTCTTTTGAAACGGGTTGTTTATCACTATCTAAAATAGCAATTTCACCATTTTTCACATGAACCACTTCATCATTCTCAAGATAATAAACCTTTCTAGTATGCTTTAAAATAGCTGGCACATCAGAGGCAATAAAATATTCTTCTTCACCTACACCTACAATAAGTGGACTTTCTTTTCTAACAGCAATTAATTCTCCCTTATGAGTAGCTGAAACCACCCCAAGGGCATAAGCTCCTCTAAACTCTGCAACTGCCTTATAAACAGCTTCAAGTAAGTCCCCTTCATAATACTTATCAATCAAATGTACAGCTACTTCTGTATCTGTTTCTGACTTGAACTCATATCCCTCAGCTATAAGCTTTTCTCTAATTTCCATATAGTTTTCGATAATGCCATTATGGACTACAGCAATGGTTTCATCTGCATTTAAATGAGGATGTGAATTCACATCTGAAGGCGCTCCATGAGTTGCCCATCTTGTATGCCCTATCCCTACTGTTCCTGCAATAGGTGCATCTTCCAGTGCTTGTTCAAGCTTACTTAGTCTACCTTGTTTTTTCTCCCAGCTAATTTTATCACTTTCATTAACAATGGCAATTCCAGCTGAATCGTACCCTCTGTACTCAAGCTTTTCTAACCCCTCCACAATAATTGGTGATGCTTGTTTTAAACCGATATAACCTACAATTCCGCACATAACAAAAAACCTCCTGATATTTAATTTTTATCAGGGAAAGTCACGATAAACCTTTTGTCCTAAAAATCACTTTTTAGCTTTGTCGGTTTACTTAGGCTGTGAAACCTCTAGAGTATCCGCCGAATTTTCGATAACCCTAGTCCTCGTCAACTTGCACTTCACAAACAGTGTCAAGTTCTGGCGCTTTACATTTTCTCTTTCCCTTTTTCCATTATACCATAATAGCATATGAATGCTAGCCTAAAAAATAAATTTGTCCCACTTTATATCCCTATTTATATTAAAATACTATATAGAAACAGATTAATAAGACACGTATTTTTAAAGGACTAAAGCTAGTTGAATAGGCCATGAGCTCATAAAAAATGAAATATCTAAATCTGCTTCTATATATTTTAATTTGAAAGTACCTATACTTTCTTTTCAGTATATCTTAAGTTCGCTTATTGACTTTGATGCGTTTAAAAATCTGAACAATAATCAGCGGTATGATAGATAAAAGTGCAATACTCATATACTGCTTGCTCGTTAAGGCGCTGATTTCAAATAGGCCATAAAGCGGTTCTAAGAACAATACGGCTGATAACAATAAAGCACCTACTATCAATGCTAAATAACTAAATGGATTAGTCCATAATGTTTTGAGAGAAAGAGGTTCTTCACTTCGACAGTTTAAGCCATGAATAAGGCGTGATAAACTTAAGGTTGCAAAAGCCATTGTCATACTCTCACCATGACTACCATTCTGATAGCCTATATAATAAGCAGCCATAGTGACAATTGCAATAATCGCTCCTTCAAAAAGCACCTGCAGGGCAAAAGCTTTATCAAGAATTGGTTTTTTGGCATCTCGAGGTTTCTCTTTCATTAACCTGCTATGGGCTGGTTCAAGACCAATAGCTATGGCAGGTAAACTATCTGTCAAGAGATTAATAAAGAGTAAGTGAACAGGAGAAAAAGGTGCCAGTAGCCCTGCAATTGAAGTATACACCACTGCTAAAATCCCTGCCGTATTGCCTGATAAGAGAAATCTTACGGCATTTTTAATATTCCCATAAATGCTTCGTCCATTACTAATTGCCTTAATAATCGTTGCAAAGTTATCATCTGTTAAAATCATATCGGCTGCATCCTTTGCCACCTCTGTTCCTGTAATGCCCATCGCAATGCCGACATTGGCACATTTAAGAGCAGGTGCATCGTTAACGCCATCTCCAGTCATTGCCACAACATGACCAAGGGCTTGCCATGCACTCACAATACGTATCTTATGCTCAGGGGATACCCTTGCATATACTGAAACTTTTGGTACTAAGGCAATCAATTCTTCTTCTGTAAGATGCTCGATATCTGCACCCTCTAGTGCCTGATCACCCTCCTGTAAAATACCGATTTGTCTTGCTATTGCACTGGCAGTGATTTTGTGATCACCTGTTATCATAATTGGCTTAATGCCAGCTGATAAGCAGCTGGCCACTGCCGCTTTGGATTCGACTCTTGGGGGGTCCATCATAGCAACTAATCCAAAGAGAATCATCTCATTTTCATGAACAAACGTTAAAGTTTCTTCCTCTATTTCTTTCCAGGCAAAGGCTAAGACACGTAGACCCTGGTTGGCCAGCTCGTAATTCATCTGATGATAGATAGCTTTATCTTCCTGTGTAATCAGGCGAACACCTTCTGCTGTCTCGATATGGGTCGCATGATCTAATAGGACATCCATAGCACCCTTTGTAAAAACGATGGATTTACCGTCAATGCGTTGCAATGTAGTCATAAGCTTTCTATCACTATCAAAGGGCAGCTCGGAAATACGTGGTGTATCCTGTCGAACAATCAATTCATCTAAATGGAAGCGTTCACCAAGATCCACCAATGCAATTTCTGTGGGGTCTCCAATTTCCTTGTCTTGGGTTGTAATGGCATCACTACATAAAAGTCCTGCCATTACCAATTTATATTGAAGTCTATCCTCTTTGTCTATAGCTTCTACATCAATTAACTGCTGGTTTGTGAAAATTTTTTGCACTGTCATTTTATTCTGGGTCAATGTACCTGTTTTATCTGAACAAATAATTGATATACTGCCTAAACTTTCTACAGAGTGTAACTTGCGAATGATGGCATTTTCGTCAGCTAGCTTTTTTGTTCCAAAAGCAAGAACAATCGTTACAATTGAACTAAGAGCTTCTGGAATTGCTGCCACTGCAAGAGATATGGCGAACATAAGAGAATCCATAATTGGCATTCCACGATACCAGCTTAGTCCAAATACGATGCAAGAAATAATGATAATCAGCAGAGCTAGTTTTTTTCCAAAATGATCTAAGTTTTCTTGAAGGGGTGTGGCTTTTTCCTGGGTACTTTTTAATAAAGAGGCAATATGACCGATTTCAGTAGATGCACCAACTCCAGTAACTACTGCCTTACCACGACCATAGGTCACATGACTGCTGGAAAAAACCATATTTATCTGATTACCTAGTGCCACATCATCCTTCTCAATAGGATTAATGACTTTTTCTACACTAACTGATTCTCCAGTTAATGCACTTTCACTCACTTGTAAACTATTACTTTCTATAAGACGTGCATCTGCAGCAATAAAATCGCCGGCTTCAACAATTAGGATGTCACCTACAACAACTTCGCTAGAAGGAATCTCACACACATTTCCCTCACGTAAAACCTTTGAATTAGGTGATGAAAGTGCCCTTAAGCTTTTTATTGACTGTTCAGCTTTTATATGTTGCATCGTCCCTAGTAGGGCATTTAATATAAGTACAGCTACGATAACCACTGTACTTTCCAGCTTTCCCATTATAGCTGATACGATAGCCGCTACCATCAGTATGATCACAAGGAAGTCTTTAAACTGTGAGAAAAAAACAATGAATGGAGATACTCTTTTGCTTTCTTCTAGTTGATTACTACCATATGTCTCCCGTTGTTTGGACACATTTTCATGAGACAAGCCCGTTATCTGGCTATTGCACTGTTGAAGTACCTCTTCGTATGGCATTTTATAAAATACATTCATATTATTGGTCCTCACCTTTCTCTTCTTATTAAATAAGTATTTGCTTTTTATCAATTTTAATGTAATCTATGAACACTTTTGCTCTATTTTGATTTTATGCGCTATTCAAATAGGGTAGACTGGTCAATAAAAAAATAAGGCACGAAGTGCCTTATTTTTTAGGTAACCAATTCTTAATTGTTTGTTTGATAGCTGATTTTAGCTGCTTACCTTGCTCACAGGTAAGTTGTTTATTCTTAACAGCGGTATCAATGATATGATTATATTCTCTAATAATACATTTTTTAAATTTGCGAGTAGAAATTTTTTCTATTTTTAAAATATCTTCTAATTTTTTACCTTCTTTAATATGTGCTGTGAGTTCATTTTGATCAACACCTAGGCATTCTAAAGTTTTTGCAATCACCTTAAAATGATCTAGCATAAAAGGTTTTTGTTTTTGTACATTAAGTTTTGGTTTGAGTGTTGGTGGCGTGGTTTTTTCAGGCTTCTGACTTGGTGCAATAATTGCCTTTGGTACACAGCTTGGTTTTGGTACGCAGCTTGGTGTTGGTGTTACTTC
>JAEXBC010000265.1 GCA_023457875.1 Bacillota bacterium
TGAGAACCGTCCCCTAAAGGGCATAGAGATTTTAGTCGATATAATGTTAAGGTTGATTATATTTAGGAGGAATTGAAATGAAAAAGGTAAGATTATTATTTGCTGGAATATTTTTGTCACTTAGTATGAGCACTACTACCTTTGCCGATATACAACCATATCTTAATCAGTCGGAATATAACGATATGCTTAATGATAATTATTCTGAAGATAGAGGAATTGTTGTTGAAAATTATCCTGAGTTAGGGTATTTAGTGTATAGGAATAGTAAGGGTAATACGATTACTCGTAATTATTATATGGATGAATTAGTTGTTGAAAAACAACCGTATTACGAGATGGAGGACAAGCTAGGTTATATTGATGAATTGTTCCCTAATTTTAGCTATGACCCAAGAGATACTACTATAAATAGTATTCAAGCGGGCGATAGCATTTACATTAGGGTTAATAAAGAGGGTAACGTTACATATATTAGTGCCTATAATGATTATGTTGTGCGCTATGGAAAGGTTGTTTCATTCAACTATAATACAGGTGAAATGGCTAATTTACAATTACAAGACGAAAATGGCAACCTCTATTCATACAGCATTGGCGTAGGAATTCCTGTCACTAAGGGAGGAAAGGTTTATGCAATAAGCACCATTCAAACAGGTTCATGGGTTAAAGTGCTAGTATGCCAAAAAATACTAGGAGAAGGTATTATCGAGGAAACGGCTCAAGAGATTGTAGTGGATAATGACTATAGGGTTATTTCTAATATTTATAGAGGACAGCTTACTTCAGTTGATACGATTAAAAAAATATTAAATGTAAAGAATGCTCAAGCCTTAGGCAAAAGCAATTGGGGAGCATACAATACATTATTGAGATTGAGTTTAGATACTAAGAATTTATCCTCATATTTAATCGGAAATCGTGTTTCTTTGGATTATGTAAGTAGAAATTTAAAGAATGCAGATGGTTATGTATATGTGGCTACTGAAAATTACAGAGGAAAAGAGAATGCGATCAAACTTAATTTCCAAAGTAAACTCCAAACAACACTAGAACCGTCCCTAGTAACCTATGCATCTGCTAATACGGTTAAGTTGTTATCGGGAGAAACGATTTACTTATCAGAGGATGCTATTATTGTCAGAGATAAGCGAATGGTAGATGGGAATAGCATTATGGTAGGTGATACGTTACAAGCTGTTGTGACAGGTGAGAATAAATTAGCGGTAGGTAATATTATAAGTGAGCGAACAACTGGTTCACTTCAAGTGTTTAGAGGACGTATCAAACGCATAAATGCTAGAGAATCTTTTCAAGTGGAGACCTTCTCGTTGCTAGAAAGTAATACATGGTATTATCATCCTACACCGCAAACATTTTCTATTGATGCTGACACTAAGTTCTATGCTGAAGGCGGGCTTGTTGAAGAGGGTATTGAGAAATTCTTGGCATATGGAGATGAATCAGAAGTAAGCAATGTTTATACCATTGTAGCTATTGGTGAAAAGGCCTATATGATTGTGGATATGCCATATGTGACTGAATCTGTTAAGGGACAGGTCTATGAGGTTGACGGTGAAGGCATAAGAATTAAGGATGCTTATTACTATCACAAAAATCAAAAGAAATGGGTTCAATATAGTAATAAAAATCTAGGAGCAACAATTTCTGTTGGTGCTAATTCAGTAATTATAAAGAACGGTAAAGTAGTTCCTGCACGTAGCCTAGAAGAAGACGACAAAATCAGTGCAATGGTAACTGAAAATCTAAAGGATTCAAACGGTACGGCATCAAGTTATATTATTATAGTTGAAAATTAGGAGGTAAGTATGAAAAAATTATTAACTATCATCATGTGTCTTGCGTTATTCATAACCTCCACCTATGCATCAGAAGGAGAAATGGGAAGCTTTGGAGGAATTAGCTCAGGGATTAAGTTAGAGACATTAACGGCTTTAGCACAGGCAAGCAAAAAGTCAACAACTTCAAAAATCACCTTGCCTTATAAAGAGAATATTTACTTAGAGGGTAAGGCGCAAACTGTTGAAGGCACAATACAAATTAGTAAGGGTAAGGGCGTTGATAAAGAAAAGGGAGAAGGAACATATACAGATACCTATAAGATCAACGCAAAAAATCCTAAAGGAACAATTACTTTAATTAGAAATATTTCCCTAGAAACACAGTATATATACGAAGCAGATAGGAAGCAAACTACCAAGGTTACTCAGCCCAAAAAGTGGCAAGAGACAGTGATTATTGATGGAAAGACCTATAAGCTAGATAGTAGCAAATCTCATTATTCAAAAAGTATACTTGAAGATGAAACACCAGGGGTGCTTTATTATAGAGGTGATGTGCAATATGATGCTGTATACAGTGGAGACAAGGGAAATAAAGGAGAGGAAAGTTGGATCACTGTATCTGTGAATGGACCTATCTATGGCTATGAACAAGCTTTTGCAAAAACAGAGACTCAAAAGAGAAGTATTACGGTAGATATGGCTAGTGGTAAAGGCTATGCCATGGAAGAAACCCCAACTTTTACGGTGTACAGAGATATTGAATATGGTGCGAATGAGCCAACAGCCATGAGTATGGCTGGTAACTATAAAGAAATTATTCGAGGCGAAGGCGTTCTGAGCTATAATATCTTGCAGGGTAATGCAAGTTTATATGACGACGAGCTTTCTGGAATGATTAGTGTTGAAAGCAGTCCTTCTGTCGAACAACTATCTATTCCAACAGCCCTTAATTTGAAAGGTCACCCTGCAGAAACACAAATCAAAAAGATGTATAGCATGAAGATTTTTGATGAAGATCCTAAAAGCTTTTCACCAAATCAAGTGGTAACAAAAAAGGAATATATTAAAATGTTAGTTACTGCACTTCAAATTCCACTTCCAGAGGATAATTCAAACAGTACTAAAAAGAAGAAAACAAAAGAACAAGTTGAAGTATCTCCATTCAGTGATATTAGCCAAGGAAATAGCTATTATCCATATGCTGTTGCTGCATATAAAGCGGGATTAATAGATGGTGGAAAATTTAATGGTAATACAAGCATGACTAGGGAAGCTATGTATGTGATTAACGTAAGAGCACTTGGCCTAGAAAGGTTAGGCCTGGGAACTTTGGATAGGTATACTGCATTTGTTGATGACCAACAGATTTCTTCATGGGCTAAGTCATCAATTTACGCAGCTAGTAGGTTGGGTATTATTACACCTAATAATGGTTACGTATTTCCTAAAAAGACTGTTACAAAGGCGGAATGTGCAACATTTTTAGATCAGTTAATTGACTACTTAAGGTATGAGTTGCAAAAAGATTATAATGATAAAATGTTGTTAGGATAAAGTGTATAAATAAGCGTTCACGAAGTGACAGACTTACAAGAGGGGGACGGTTCTCTAAAAATTAGAGAACCGTCCCCCTCTTGGTTTTTATAAATTACTGCGTTATATCTTCTAACGTTGTAATAAGCAAATCTGGTGACATGGTATTGGGTACATTAATTCGTTTTAGACCGGAACTGTTGAGAACCGTCCCCCTTTTGGCGAGGGTTGTGATTTGAAAATCTATATCTAGGGTGGTGAGAAGTTTGCGTGTACTTGAAGTGTTACGGAATTGAGGGTAAGCTACGACGGTTACATCTCGAGAACCAAGATGGTGTTCTATTAAGCCTTTTGAGCGAGTAACTTGATAACGTATGTCTTTAAGTGAAAGAGATGACAAAGGCGTATGATCGTACCCGTGCGATTGGATATCAATTAGTCCGCTGTCTTCCATTTCTTGCGCTGCCCGCCATCCAAAATGACGTTCAGTATTATCCTCCTGCATATAATAAGGAGAGACAAAAAGTGTGGCTTGTACATTATATTTTTTGTAAATAGGATATGCATTGGTATAGTTGTTTAGGTAGCCATCGTCCATTGTTATGAGAATGGGTTTCTCTGGTAGTGAACGATTTCCATCTAAATAATCACTTAAGTCTTTAAAATTGATAGGGGTGTACCCATTATCTAAGAGCGATTTAATTTGTGCTTCAAACAATGAAGTCTCAACGCAGCTATTTTCATTTTCTTTAGATACAGTATCTGTAATGGAGTGATACATAAGAATGGGAATATAACTACTTTCGTATATGGGAACTGTCCCCACACTATAAGGTACTTCTAACCTTGGGGTTCTGATGTTGGAAATGGGATTGTTTACTAATAAGTCAATGCTTTGAACTTCAACGAGGTCATTGTTATTGTCATAAGCTAGGGCCTTTAATCTGTTGACTCCGTTTGGATATTGGGTAGTGTCAAACTTAAGTAAATAGGGATAATACAATTGAATATCCATAGGGGTTTCGTTCCAACGATAACGAATATATTGCGCAGATGAAGAAGTCTTAACTTTACCTGGTAAGTTAGGTAAGATAGCTGAATCAGATGAAAGCAGTAGTTCAACCTCACCACTAAATGATGTATAGCTATTTACAGGCGCATAGGGTGAATCTGAATTAAGTTGTACGTTTTTGGTTGTAAGCCAAGAGTTGCTAAACAATCGATTATAAATGGTATCGTATGTTTTATAATTAGGAGTACGCTCGTTTATTGAAAATGTGTTTTCTACCTCGAAAGGTGATTCAATGTAAGGTGAAAAAATGGTATTGATACCTGGAAAATCAATGGCTAAGGTATAATATGCTGCATTGATGTGTTTCGTAGCAAGCATAATATCATTATTTAAAGTTAACCCAATATTTTCTTGAACATAAAGTTCTTTTTTGCTGTTAAAATAGTTATAAATGGGGGCAAGCTTATCAAAATCTTTCATCGAACTTATGACGATACCGATGTTTGCAATGCTGTCCTTGTCATATGCTTTAAGTTTAGAAGTGTCTTGTGGATACCAGATGAAGTCAATGTTAGATAGATTTTGTCCTTTTGCCCAGGAGCTTAAGGAACTACAAATCGAGATATATTTTTCTTCTACTATATGTTGACCAGGGATTAAAGACACTTTAAGTTGAAGTGCATAGTTGCTTAACAAAGACAAATCTGTCATGATATCGGATGTATTCGAATCACTATCTTCAATCGTTATAAATAAATTGATTACATCAGCATTTGGGGACGGTTCTCCTAAGGGTTCAGTTAAGGGTGCTAGAGATACTAAAGATTCCAGTGATTCGTTTGGAGAACCGTCCCCCTCGAGAGACTGTTGGATTTGGGAGGTTAGATTTTGGGTGTAGGTGAGGCCGGATTCTATTTTGAATATGGGTGTTATATCGTGGCGAAGTTGTAGGATTTGTAATGTATCCTTTTTGTCAGGGGGAGGTAGCGTTCGAAAATAAGAGATGCTACCAACTAATATAATAGCTAAAATGATGAAAAAGAAAATCAATTTATATCTATTAAATGTGTGTTTTTTTATTTTCATTAGGACCTCCAATGCATTAGTATTCTAACATTAATATTTATAGAAAAATTTATGAGAGTATTCG
>JAEXBC010000266.1 GCA_023457875.1 Bacillota bacterium
ATTTTTAAAGAGTATTTTGCATAAAATGCTCTTTAAAAATCTAGTCAACTGGGGTTTGGGGATGTAGTCCCCAAGATTTTAATAAATATTTCAACTAAAGTGTTACAATTTTGCTTGACCAGCTCACCTTAACATTCGATGTATTGAAATTTTAATTTGGTAGCTAGTGCAATGCTTATAGCTGCCAGCAGAACCTTAACATTCGATGTATTGAAATCCGAAATGATTGGCTCCTGCAGTTATTGTATTTAAAGCAGAACCTTAACATTCGATGTATTGAAATTTAAGTATTTGAGCCTTATTCTTTTCTCCCTTTACTGCAGAACCTTAACATTCGATGTATTGAAATGAGGCTATGGCTGGCATTGGTAGGCAAATTGAAGGCAGAACCTTAACATTCGATGTATTGAAATGCGACTTCTCTTAGGGTTAAGTATCTAGATAATCTGCAAAACCTTAACATTCGATGTATTGAAATAGCTCAGACCATCTACACGTGGGACAAGGAGGCTGGGCAGAACCTGTTTGGAGGTGTTTATTGTAGGAGTTGTATAAAGTGGCTGTACATTATAAAATAAGATGAGTAATATTGATATCATGTATTGCTGAAGAGCGTAGATAATTCATTTGCTTGATGATGGGGGAGGATTATGTTTAAGCATATAGGTACTCAGACTATTGAGACTGAGCGATTGATACTAAGGAAGTTTAAGAAGGATGATGTGGAGGAGATGTATCATAACTGGGCATCAAATCCAAAGGTTCAACTAGAATACGGAGAGCCAGTTTATTCCACTAAGCAGCAGGTAGGGCAGCTCCTTGAAGGGTGGATTTCAAGTTATGGGGATAATGGTTTTTACCGATGGGCAATTATTTTGAAAGAGAGCCATGTGAATATTGGGCAGATTGCATTTTGCCGCGTGTATGAAGAGGTTGCCACAGCGGAGATTGAGTATTGTATTGGTGAAGCTTATTGGGGAAATCGATATGCTTTGGAGGCGTTGAACGCTGTCATCGAATATATGTTATTGAACTCTGATTTTGAAAAACTGGAGGCATATCATAGGGAGGCTAATCTAAAGTCAGGCAAGGTTCTTGAGAAAACGGTAATGAAAAGAGTTCCTACAGTTAGAAGATTTGAATTATCTGGAGAAAGTACTGAAGGAGAAATTTGTTATGCCATTACAAAAGAGGAATTTAATAAGTTAGAACATCAAGTCTAGGTGTCTAGAAGTATGTTGTTTGAAATAGAGGGGAATCTTAATCACAAAAGGAGATTGAAAGATGACGATTAATGGAAATACAAAATTAGCATGTCTCATTGGACATCCTGTGGAGCATAGCTTTTCACCTTATATTCAAAACTATCTGGCTAAAAAGGCTGGATTAGATATGTGTTATATGTGTTTTGATGTGGAAGAAGAGGAAGTTGGAGCAGCTGTAAAGGGAATTAAGGCACTTGGGATTTTAGGCAGTAATGTGACGATCCCTTATAAAATTAAAGTGATGCCTCACTTGGATGAAATTGATAAGAATGCAGCTATTATTGGAGCTGTGAATACCATCAAAAATCAAGGGGGCAAGCTTGTGGGCTATAATACAGATGGCGTGGGTTTTGTGAATTCTGTGCTAGAAAGTGGCCACGCTCTGGAGGGAAAACGTATCATTGTGCTTGGTGCAGGTGGAGCAAGCCGTGCTGTGGTTGTAGAATTAGCGGCAGCTAAGGTGGCAAGTATTAGCATCAGAAATAATACTTTGGAAAAGGCAGAAGAGTTAGGTCAGCAAATTACCACACATTTTAAGGGGGTTAAAGTAAGTACAGGTGCTCTGGCTCTTACTAACGAAGATTTGGCAGAAGCTGATGTTTTGATTAATACTACGCCACTTGGCATGAGTAAGCAAAAGGATTTATGCCCAATTGATGAGCAATTAATACCTCCAGCACATTTGGTGGTATGTGATATTGTTTATAATCCTCATGATACCAAATTATTATTATGGGCAAAGGCGCATGGCTTAGCTGTGGTTCATGGAATTGGTATGCTCATTAATCAAGCTGTGCATAGCTTCTATTTATGGACGGGCAAAGAGATAGATGCCTATGATGAAATCTTAGCATTACTAAAAAAACAAGGCGTTATTAAGGATTAATCCTCATAAAGTTAATATTCCATGTCATATGCTAAAAGAGTATTTCATATATATAGTATAGGATGACCAATAAGGACAACGGAGGGATCGATATTATGTATGTGAATACGCTTATTAGCTTGCAAGAAAACATTTCTACATATGGAATAGATGGACAAAAAGTATCCGGACATGTAACCCTTTCTTCTCCAGGAGTGATTAGATGCTATGTGCAAAATCTAAAGCCCCATTTTCCGGGACAGAACTTTACACTTTGTATTTTTAGCAAATCACGCCGTGCGGGAGTGAAGATTGGACAGCTGGGAATGGGTAGGGAAACAAGATGGCTAGTTAATGAAATGAATATTTTAGATAAGGGATTAAAGCTGGATGAGATAGACGGCGTTGCTGTTATTGCAGATAATGGGATGCGAGGTTCTGAAGCTGTTTTACTTGGATTTAGTCAAGAAAAGTATATGATTATGTCTATCATCGATGAACTTTTCCCTAGAAAGCTAGTGGCAAAACCTGTGGAGGAAGCAAACTCAGCTAAGGTGCAAGCTCAAGCGTCACCTCCAGTGGTAAAACCTTCATTAAGTAATAACAAAATTGATAATAAAATTAACAACAAGGTAAAGGAAGAGATAAAGAATAAGATACAGAATGAGACACAGAAAGAGGCAGACCGAGAGAATACCTTTATTTTACCCAAGGGTGCTGTGGTGAAGCAGCAGGAAAGTTCACACAGCGCGGCATCTGTTGTTGAAAGTAAGCCCCATCAACAAGCGGAAAATAAGGGAAGTGACAGCCTTAATGATTCTTTGGAAAGCGAGTTAAAGCGCATTATTGAAGCCCTAAGTAAAGATCAGGTATTAAAGCAAAAGGCACAAAGTCTTCAAGACCAAATTGAGAAAATAAGTGGTGAGCCACAGGTGCATACAGCAAGAAAGCCTCATATTGAAAAGACCTTAGAGCGACTTTATGTTTCAAAACAAGGGCAAATACAGAGTGTACCAGTCCAAGAGGTTGAGGAAGAGCAAGATGAATTTGAAGAAAAGACTAACCCCAAGGAAGCAGTAAGTAGTGTGATTGCATTAAAGGAAAGCGAGCAAGCACAAGAAGCTCCTGAAAGCAGTTCGGCTCAAGAGGAAAGGATAGCCTTTAATCAGGAAGAGATTGATTATTTGATGGAGATCGATAAAAAACTACAAGAAATTAAAAATCGACTACAATATGTGCATGAAGAGGAAAGGTAACTTAGCCTGTACTTATCATGTTTCAAAGCCAATTAAGACGTAATAGATGTGAATAGTTATGAAAAGCTTGCCTAGCATATTAAATTGCTAAGCAGGCTTTTTTTGTTTTGGTTGATTTTTGTCGAATATACATATAAATGGTCAAAATAGCAAGTGATTATTTAACAATAATACAAAAAAATATAAATTATTAAAAAATAATTTAAAATATTGTGTATTAACTATACAAATTTTGCTCAAGATATATTATGATTAGCCCACAAAAAGGCTAGTTTTTAAAACTACGTGTAAATATGGTACAATTAAAGAAAAAATTTTGAAAGGGGAACACCTATGTTTCGCAAAAATCATACTCAACAACTAACTCTTGAA